>NZ_JBFAZW010000079.1:0-51528 GCF_040682015.1 Dactylosporangium sp. NPDC051485 | reverse complement strand
TCCGCGCGCACCTCCCGAACCCGACCTCGCCCCAACAACAAACGCGGGCTGACCGGCGTCACCAATCAGCCCGCGTTTAGCACCAGTCACCTAGCTCCTGTCTTGTCGAGCAGGGGCGCCACGTCCGGCCAGGCGATGCGGTGCTTGTGCGGGGTGCCGTTGAGGCGGCCGGGGTTGCCGGTCACGGGTACCGTCTCCACGTTCGTGCCGCCGCAGGCCCGGTAGAAGGCCTGGGCGTTGGTGTTCTGCTGCAGCACCCACAGGTACAGCGCGCCGGTGGTGGTGCCGGCGCGCACGGCCTCTGCCGCATGGGCGAGCAGCCGGCGGCCGATGCCGCCCCGGTGGTGGTCATGGGCCGCGTGCCGAGCAGCGGGATGCCGGCGGCGGTCATCAGTTGCCGGCGCTCTCGTAGCGGGTCAGGCCGCGCCTGAAGATCCAGGCGGCCATCGCCAGGCAGTAGACGGCGACCAGCGGGGTGAGCAGGCCGACCCAGGCCTGCCCGTGGCCGAGCAGGAAGGTGACCGGGAAGAAGCTCACGAAGGCGAACGGCAGGGCGAAGCCCAGGGCCGCCTTCAGGGCCAGGGGGTACACCGAGATGGGGAAGCGGGCGAGGTCCCCCGCCTGGTGGACGGCGAACGCGAAGATCGGGCCGGGGCTCTGCATCCAGAAGGCGGCGGCGTTGGTGGCCAGGTTGATGGCGACCTTGATGGCGATGGCGGACACGATCACGACGGCGCCGAGGAGGATCCGCGGGGCGGACCAGGAGACGTCCACGTGGGACAGCGCGGCGCCGAGCATGAGCCCGCCGGTCAGGATGTTGCCCAGGCCGTTGATGCCGATGTTGGCGCTGCTGACCTGCAGGACGACGGGGTAGGGGCGCACCAGCATGTAGTCGAGCTCGCCCTGGTTGATCTGCCAGGCGAGGTTCCACATGCCCTCGAAGAACAGCGAGCCGACGCCCTCGGCGATGGCGACCATGGCGAACATGGCCACCACGGCCCAGAAGGTCCAGCCGTTGATGGCCGGGACCTTGGCGAAGATGGCGGAGAGGAAGACGACGTTGACGACCTGCATCACGATGGTGCCGCCCATCATGATCCAGAAGTCGCCCTCGTACTCCAGCAGCGCGCGTATGTGCGCGCCGAGCAGGCGGAAGTACATCCTTACCGTGCGCATGGTCATCCCCCGTGTACGGTGAGCCGGCGCAGCGCGCGGCCGAAGAGCGCCCGGGCGCCGAACCAGAGCAGCAGCAGCCACGCCAGCTGGGCCGCGACCAGCAGCACGGCCTGGCTGCCCGACGCCTGGCCGACGAAGATCAGCGCGGGCGTGGACGTCAGGCCGGCGAACGGCGACCACCGGGCGGCGGTGGCGAGCCAGCCCGGGAAGTACGCCAGCGGGACGAGCGCCCCGGAGAGCAGGCCGGTGATCGCCTGGCGGGCCCACATGACGCCGACGTAGTTCTCGGTCCAGAAGCAGGCGAGCGTGCTGACGTACACCATGATGAACTTCAGCGGCACCAGCAGGACCATCGACGCGAGGAAGAGCGCGAGCTCGGGGCCCGGCGGCAGGTCGGGCGCGCCGCTGACGGCGACGGAGACCCCCATCACGACGGCCACCACGACCAGCTCGATCCAGACCCCGCCGATCGTCTCCCACAGCCGCGCCCGCTGGTAGTCGACCGGCTTGACCAGGTCGAGCGCGACGAGCCCGGAGCGGATGCGGTGCGACATGCGGAAGTCGACGAAGGTGCCGACCAGCGCGCCGGAGGCGAACGCGACGAGCAGGTAGCTGCGCATGTGCGGCCAGTCGAAGCCGCCGATCTGCCCGCCGCTGCCGCCGCCGAGCAGCACCCGCCACACCGCCAGCAGGGCGACGAGCTGGAAGGCCACGCCGCCGAGGGACAGCAGGAAGCTGCCCCGGTAGGCGAGGGCGCTCAGGGCCGTGGCGCGGGCGTACGCCCGGTAGGCCCTCACAGGGCCTCCAGTTGGAGCTCACCGGAGTACACCCGGCGGATCACGTCCTCGATGGACGGCTCGTCGACGTGGAAGTCGACCAGGTTGGTGAGCGGGGCCAGCGCCGTCACCGCCTGGCCGGCCGTCATCGCGAAGCGGTCGAAGCGCACCGAGAACTGCGTCGGCGTCTCGCCCGCCTCGACCTCGGCGCCGGGCAGGGCCGCGCGGATGTCGTCCAGCGACAGCGCGGTCTCGGTCTCCAGGTTGAGGATCCGTTCGCGGGCGAAGGCGTCCTTGACCGCCTCGAGGTCGCCGTCGAAGATGATCCGCCCCTCGTCGATGATGACCAGCCGCCGGCAGAAGCCCTCGATGTCGCCGAGGTCGTGGCTGGTCAGCATCACCGTCGTGCCCTCGTCGCGGACGGTGCGGAAGAACTCGCGGACCCGGTCCTTGACCGCGAGGTCCAGGCCGATGGTCGGCTCGTCCAGGTACACCACCGGCGGGGCGTGCAGCAGCGCCGCCGCGAGGTCGGCCCGCATGCGCTGGCCCAGCGAGAGCTTGCGGCCCAGCACCGGCAGCACGTCGCCGAGGCCGAGCACCTCGTCGAAGCGGGCCAGGCGCTGGCGGTAGGTGCCGTGGTCGATGCCGTAGATGTCGCGCAGGACCGCCAGGGACTCCGAGACCGGCAGGTCCCACCACAGCTGCGTGCGCTGGCCGAAGAGCACACCGATGCGGTGCGCCACCGCCGTCCGGTCCCGCCGCGGCGACAGCCCGTCGATGCGCACCTCGCCGGAGGTGGGCACCAGGATGCCGCTGAGCAGTTTCACGGTCGTGGACTTGCCGGCGCCGTTCGGCCCGACGTACGCCACCGCCTCGCCCGCCTCGATGGACAGGTCGACGTGGTCCACCGCCATCTTGTCGGTGAAGCGGCGCGAGAAGAGATGTTTGACGGCCCCCCGTAGGCCCGGATCCTTGTCGGGCCGACGGAAGACCTTGGTCAGCTGTCGTGCCTCAACGAGTGCCATCGCGGCGAGCCTTGCAGCCCTCGATCGATGGCCGCAACCTTATTTCTCGATCTGAACTAATGTTTGGGCAATGAGCCCGGCGATGACCACGGTTCCCGCATCGCGTGAGGACGGGCACCCCCGGCGATCAGGCGGAGGCGCGCAGGATCAGGTCCGGGTTGAAGATGATCGAGCGGGGGGAGCGGTGCGGCTCGCGGATGCGGGTCAGCAGGATCTGGGCCATCTCGCCGGCCATCTCCTCGACCGGCTGGCGGACGGTGGACAGCGGGGGGTGGCACTCCGCGGCGACGGTGCTGTCGTCGAAGCCGATCACCGCGATGTCGTCCGGGACCCGGCGGCCCGACTCCTGCAGCACCCGCAGGGCGCCGTCGGCCATGAGGTCGTTGGCCACGAAGACGCCGTCGACGGCGGGGAGTTCCCGCAGCAGGCGCGCGGCCGCGCGCTCGCCGCCGCTGCGGGTGAAGTCGCCCTCGACGTGGGAGGGCTGCAGGCCGCGGGCGTGGGCGGCCTCCTCGAAGGCGGCCAGGCGGTCCTGGGCGGCCGGCATGTCGAGCGGGCCGGTGATGGTGGCGATGGTGCGGCGGCCGAGGTCGGCCAGGCGGTCCACGGCCAGGCGCACGCCGGCGCGCTGGTCGACGTCGACGTAGCTGATGGTCACCGGGTGGCCGGGGCGGCAGGACAGCACCACGGGGACGCCGAGCTCGACCAGCTGGGCCGGGAGCGGGTCGTCGACGTGGCTGGAGATCAGCAGGGCGCCGTCGACGTGGCCCTGCCTGAGGTACCGCAGCAGATGCGGCCGGGCGGGCGGGTCGGCCAGGAAGATGACCAGGTGGATGCCGAGCGGGCGGAGCACCTCCTGCGCGCCGGCGGTGACCCGGCCCAGGAACGGGTCGGTGAACATGCGGGTCAGGAACGGGGTCGAGTAGCCGCGGTTCTCCGGCTCCGAGACCACCAGGGCGATGGAGTCGGTCCGCCGGGTGACCAGGGAGCGGGCGGCCAGGTTCGGCACGTACCCGGTCGCGGCGATGGCCCGCTCGACCGTCCGGCGAAGCTCCGGGTCGACGGTCTGCACGCCGTTGATGACCCGGGAGACCGTGGCCCGGGACACCCCGGCGTAGTTGGCGACCTGCTCGAGGGTGGGCGGTCGCGAGTCGCTGCCCGTCATGGATGCCACGGTAGATCGTGCCCCCGCGCGTTGAGGAGCCGCGGGTGGACGGAATCGGCGTCACGTCCACCCGCGGCTGGATTTGGAGGGTCGGAACCCTTACTTGTAGACGCGGACGTAGTCGACGTACATCCGCGACGGGAACGGCGTGGTGGCGTCGATCGGGCCGGGGAAGTCACCGCCCACGGCCAGGTTGAGGATGATGTAGAACTGGTGGTCGTACACCCACGGGCCCTTGGTGGTCTCGACGGTGTTCTTGTCGGCCACGAGGATCACCTGGTTGTCGACGCGGAACGTCATGTGCTTGCTGTCCCACTCGACCGAGTACACGTGGTAGTCCAGCGACAGGTCGACGGTCGTGAGCTTCTGGCCGTAGCCGCCGCCGCCGTTGTAGGCCGGGGCGTGCAGCGTGGAGTACACGTCCGTGGTGCTCCTGCCGAGGATCTCCATGATGTCGATCTCGCCGTTGTACGGCCACGGGCGGCCCTGCAGGAAGTCGGTGCCCATCATCCAGAAGGCGGGCCAGAGGCCGTTGCCCTTGGGCACCTTGATCCGGGCCTCGACCCGGCCGTACTGCGTCGAGAACTTGGCGCTGGTGTTGATGCGGCCCGAGGTGTAGTCGCGGCCGCCCTGGGTCTCCTTGCGGGCCTCGATGACCAGCGAGCCGTTCTGGATGCTGGTGTTCGACAGGTTGGTGTAGTACTGGATCTCACCGTTCTGGCCGGTGCCGGGGTCGATCGTCCACTTGGAGGTGTCGACGTTGGTGCCGGAGTTGAACTCGTCGCTCCAGACCAGGTTGGTGGCCGGGAAGACCGGGTCGGCCGGCGGGGCCGGGGGCTGGACCGGGTTGCCGCCGGTGCCGTACACCTTGAACTCCCACAGCGAGTAGCCGTAGCCGTTGGAGCGCTGGGTGCCGTACATCCGCACGTAGCGGCCGTTGCCGTCGACGTTCAGGGTCTCCTTGAAGCCCTTGCCCGTCGTGGTCGAGTAGATGTTGGTCCAGTTGGTGGCGTCGGTGGAGGTCTGGATCTGGTACGCCACGGCGTAGGCCGGGTCCCACTGCAGGACGACCTGGGTGATGTGGGCCTGGGCGCCGAGGTCGACGTAGATCCAGCCCGGGTCGACCCAGCCGTTGGTCGGGCTGGTCGCCCAGCGGCTCGCCGGGTCGTTGTCGAACGCCTTGTCGGCCGTGCACGGGTTGCAGTTGGCGTCGTTCTGGTACGTCGAGGCCACGGCCGGCTTGTTGTAGGACAGCAGCACGGCGTTGCCCGGGTTGGTGGTGGGCGTGGTGCTCGGGCTGGTGGTGGGCGTGTTGCTCGGGCTGGTCGGGACGTCGTTGGTGGTCGACGGCGCGCCGTTGACCCGCACCTGGAACTCCCACAGCGAGTAGCCGTACTGGGTGGCCCGGGCGGTGCCGTACATCCGCACGTAGCGCCCGCTGCCGGTCACGCTGAGGTTCTGCGTGCCGCCGGTGCCCGAGGTGGTGCTGTACACCTGCGTCCAGTTGGTGCCGTCGTTGGACGTCTGGATCTGGAACGCGGTCGCGTAGGCCGTCTCCCAGATGAGCGTCACGCCGCAGATCTGCTGGACCAAGCCCAGGTCGACCTGCAGCCACTGCGGGTCGCCGACCGCGCTGGACCAGCGGGTGCCGTTGTTGCCGTCGACCGCGGACGAGGCCGGGGTGCCCGCGTTCTCGGTCGAGGAGGCGGTGGCCGTCTTGCCCTGCGCGGCGTTGGCGGTGCCGCAGCTGCCCGGGGTGCTCGGCGAGCCGCCGTACACCTGGAACTCCCACAGCGAGATGCCGTACTGCGTGCTCTTGGCCGTGGCGTTGAGCCGCACGTAGCGGCCGGTGCCCGACACGGTCAGGCTCACGTTGCCGCCGGCGCCGGTCGTGGTCGAGTAGATGTTGGTCCAGGTGGCGGCGTCGTTGGAGGTCTGGATCTGGAACGCGGTCGCGTATGCCGCCTCCCAGTTCAGCGCGACCCGGCTGACCTGCTGCGGGGAGCCGAGGTCGACCTGCAGCCACTGCGGCACCGAGAAGGCACTGGACCAGCGCGTGCCGGTGTCGCCGTCGGTGGCGCTGGAGGCCGGGGTGGCGGCGTTCTCGGCCGACGAGGCGGTCGTCGGCTTGCCCTGCGACAGCAGGGTCTCGGCGGCGTTGGCGCGGGTCACGACCACGACGATGTAGGCGCACAGCAGGGCGGCCACCGCGAGCGCGATGACGCCGTAGCGCAGGGTCCGATTGCTTGCCGGGGATCTGCCGGATCGATGGCCGGGGGCGGAGACCGACCAGTCCATAGGATGACTCCTTCGTGGCGGGGGTGTTACGGCGGAGTGAGAGAGCGCTCTCTCAGAAAACCCACAATGAGCCCTCGGTCTACCCGTGTCAATGGGATGGAATAAATGGGAGAGCGCTCTCCAGGACCGGGGAGCGCTCTCTGTAACAGGTTACGAGCGGGTGGGTGAGGGCAGCGGGCCGGCGCCCGAGCGGCCCGCCCGGAAGCCGAAGGTCGTCGATCCATCCGGGGGAATGCTGCCGTTGTACGACAGGTTCTTCGCCGTCACCGAGGAGCCCGACTGGGTCACGGTAGCGTTCCACGAGTTCGTGATGCGCTGGTTGCCGGAGAAGTCCAAGCGACGGTCCACGCGCTCAGCGCCGCGGTGCCCGTGTTGGGCGTGGCTGACCCACACCATGATCTCCGCCCGTGTTCTGCCCGTCGGTGCGCGCCGTCGGGTCGAACCAGATGTCGCACGCCGCGTCCCACTGCCCCGAGCCGGGGAAGCCCTGCTCAACGTCTTGGCCTGGACCGGTCCCGAGACGCTCCCGTCCAGTGCGGCATCTGAACCCCCAACGCTCATGGCCAACTGGGCGGTTCGAAGAGCAGCGCCAGATCCTCTCGGCCGATCGTCCGGAGCAGGGCGGGCAAGCGAGACAGCAGGCCGCGCACCTCCGCCCACTCCCAGACAGCGCGGACCTCGTCGCCCCGCCGGAATCGGGTCCGCTGATACGCGGGAATGTTGAGCTCGTCGGCCAGATCGCGCCAGTCATCGGCCAAACGGCGGCAGAATTCCCGTTTCACGGCGGGCGAATACTCCGCCGGTGATCCGGACGCGGCGGGCTCGTCCGAGGCGGCCGCGCCGAGCCCGCCGCCGAGGGCGATTGGGTGATCGGTCAGCAGCTCACGTAGCGCCAGGGCGGCCACCTCCAGATGCCAGAGCCGTTCGGCGTGGCGCAGTTCGGGACGGCCCACGGTTCGTAGCGCAGATGCCACGAGCACCAGCCGATGCTGCCGGGCGAATTCCGCGACGACTTGGCGCCGGCGGGCCCATGCCTGCGCCGCGGTATAGATGTACGTGGCGCAGGCGTACCGTCTGTCGGAAGTCGCCGCAGGTGCAGCCACCGCCTCGGCGGCTGGGGAGTTCGCCCCCGGATCGGCGGCAAAGTCGACGCTGGCGGCGACCGCGGACAGCGCCAGCTTCACCGGGTCCCGCGACACCGGCATGCTTGACGAGAACCGCCCGTAGTCGATGAGACGGAACCGGTCGGCCCGCACGCAGTCGTCGACCGGCACCAACACGTTGCCAGGGTGCAGATCGCCGTGGCCGTTGCCGCGGAACACCACCACCTCCGGCTGCGACGCCTCCGCGTCGAACAAGGCCAGCGGGTCTGGAAGCGTGTCCTGGCGGTGGGCGAACCGGATGCCCTCCGCCGGCTCGACGCCCATGCCGGCCGCCGCGACGAATGCTTGAACCTCACGAGCCCGATTGCCGAGATCATCCCGTACGAACTGGCCGGCGTTCACCAGCACTGGCGCCGAGTCGTCCGTACCTGGGTTCCAGCCGTTGACGATGCCCTCTATGACTGTCGCGCAGTAGTTGCCGAACGAGGCATCCCCGGAAAGCCGATCGAGGGGCCGGACGTCAGCCAGCTCGGCCTGCCCCATCTCCTGCAACTGCACCCACCACCGCTCGGTGCCGGCCAAGGGTCCCGTGTACCACGACCGCACGAGGTGCGCGGCGGCGAACGGCTTCGGGCTGAGCTGCCAGGCCAGATTACAGGCTCGTGCCTCCCGGCTGGCCAGGCTTGGAGGCAACAGCTTCAGTACGGCGCCGGTCACGCTGCCCCGCGCCGGGTGCACCAGCACCAAAGCCACGTACGACCCGCTGTGGCCGTCGGTCAGCCATCGCCGGTGCATCAGGTTGAAGCCCTGCCCCTGCACCCATTCAGACAGCCCGGCGAAGACCGCGGGCGGCAGCATGTCACGCCATGGGCGCTCGTCGGTGAACGCCCCGAACTCAGCCGTCGTCATCGCAGCCGCCTCTCCTTCGGTTTTCGCTGATGGTGGAACGAGACCGCTACGCTGGCGGCAGACGAGGAGGGGCATTGACTGACGCCATTGATCAAACAGTCGAAACGGCTGTCCAGCCGGCGCCTGAAGAGGCGCCTGCGGCGGCGCCCGCCAACAATGTAGAGCTGCTGCGGTGGCACCTCGACCGCTACGACCGGCTGCGGTCGTCGACCGCGAACCGGGCATCGGTGATCCTGAGCGCGGCGGCGATCCTGTCGGCGGCTAACGCGGTCGTTCTGTCGCAGCTGCTCTCCGGCCCGATCCTGGACCGCCGTTGGCTGTTCGCAGCTTTCGGTGCGGCCTTGGTGGCCAGCTCGACGCTCGTCGTGCTGTCGCTGATTCGGGCCGCGGGTGTGCTGGTGACCGGCCGCGACAGCCGGGAACTGTTCGGAGGCAGGGAAGAACTCCCGCCGGGCCTGGTTTTCAACGGCACCGACACGGTTCGACGGCTGCATTCCTTCGCCGAGTTCGCCGCGGTCGTCGACCGGCAGCAGGAGATCGATATCTATCGGGCGGCGCAGGTCGAGCTCTGGATCGGTATCCAGCAGCATCGCTACCGGTACGTGCGCTTGCGCAGCGCGGGCCGTCTGCTGCGGTGGGCCGCTGTGGCCGTGTTGTTGGTGTTGAGCTTTGCCGTGGTCACCCGCGTCGCGCTTATGTGATGGCATCGTCGTCTAGCCGGCGGACGAGATCCGAGCGGTCGATGCCGAGCAGCCCGCGACGGAGTTCGCCAAGCCGGTCGCGCTGCTCGAGCCACTCCCAGATGCCGGCCGCCTCCCGCCCCGGCTCGAAGCGGGATCGATCCGGAATCGGAATGTTCAGCTCGTCCGCGAGGTCGGGCCAGTCGTCGAGGAGCCTGATACAGATCGCGCGTTTGACATGACCAGAGAATCGCGCTGGCACCGTTTCCTCTTGAGGCAGATCGGCATTCTCTGCGCCCCAGGTGTTGTGCACCGAACCTGAGCCGAAGCTCGCGCCTCTCGCATCGATCTTGCCGTGGTAGATGTTCGTGACGTGATGTGATTCGTCGGGCATCGGCTTCTCCTGCCATCAGGACCGAGCGGCGCTACCTGTGTTTTCGATGGATCCGCTGCCGAAATGCGCTCCTCGCGCGTCGACCGGCGCCTGGAAGAAGTTGAAATTCGCGGTGATGATCTGCGCGGCCTGGGAGTGGTACTCGTCGGTGTCCAGGCCCTCTTCCTCCAGGAAGTCCAGCAGCGCGGCCAGTACGCGGCGCTCGATGATTCGCCAGTGCCGGATGACGTCACGAACCTGGAAGTAGTTGACCGCCCTGGCCGCCTGCCGAGTGAGCCGCTGCGCCTCGCGCAACGACTTCAGCGCATCGCGCTCCTGTTGCGGATCGGCCTCCTCGATCAGCAGGATCTCCCGCTGCGCCGGGGCGACGAGTTGCGTCGGCGGAATGGCGGCGATCTGCGCGACGTACCGGGACACGGCACCGTCCTCACGCACGCTGAATCTGGTGCCGGGGTCACGGGCGGTCGACGACGGCCCCAGCCGCCAGCAGCCGGCGAGCCGGCGGCGGAGGAAGACGGCCGCGGACCAGAGGTCGGACGGAAGACGGCGGACCTCCTGCGGCAGGTAGCCGAGTCGTTTGAGAATTCCGGGCAAATATGTGCGGCGCCATTGGATCCGCCCGGACTCCGACACGTGGAAGTCCGGGCGGGTGGGATAGAGCACCCAGGCCGAGAACTCCACGTAGAGTAGTCGCCCTTGCAGCGATACGTGCACGAAGACGTTGGTGACGATCTCACCGTCCCAGGCCTCCACCCGGCACGAGAGATAGTGCCGAGCGGGGCCTGTCGGATCGCGGCGCGTGACCTCGATTGCCTCGTCCGGCCGAGTGGGCACCGAACGGGCGGAACTGCCAACAACGAACACGCGATCAGCGATATCCAGTCCCTGTAGTTCCGCTTCGGGGTTGTCGTCGGCGCGTAGCTTTTCGAGGTGGTTCTTCATCTTCCGGATCAGCTTGCGGGTCGTGAAGTTGATCCGGTCGAGCTCGCGGTCCGCGGCGGCCGCCTCGGTACCGTCGCTGGATCTCGAGGGGCGACGTTTCAGTAGCCGCAGATTGAGGTTCCAGGTGTTCAGCTCCTCGCCGCTGCCGATGAATGGCCGAAGTCCGCATAGTAGGTAACCGGGCTTCGTTCCTCGATCGCGATGTGGCGCATACGTCGATTGAGCTGCCGGTCGGAGACTTCTCCGGCGCGAAGCATGTTGCCGAGCAGTGCCTGACGTGCCGCCGCGAACAACACGACCACGAGCGCCACCATGCTCAGGTCGGCGAAGGCCTCGAGCAATGTGGTGGTCACCGATCCGGCGACCGGCTTGTCGTCCCAAATGCTGGCCACGCTGCCGTACCCGAGCGAGGCAACGGCCGAAACGGTCATCACCGTCCAGGTGACCAGGAGCGCGATGAACGCCAAGCGGAGGCGCAGCCCGATGTCGGACAGTCGGTCGATCGACGGACCCTCGCGGAAGTACCTGGCGACGGCGCCGCCGATCTTGCCGAACATCAGCGCGACGTGCCAATGCATGAGCACGCCACCGGCCAGGACGATTGCGAGTGGCGAGCGGAGCGCTCCAATGCCAACCACGAACGCCACCAGCACGTGCTGGGCGGTGTCGAGCCACCACGCCCGTCGCGCATGGAATGCGACCTGCGCCAGTGAGAAGCCGTAGGACGGGGCAACGTATCGAGATCGGTCCGCATAGGCATCGAGCAGCACCCGTTGGCAGAAGTTGGCATCCAGGTACGTGCCCGCGCAAAGGGGGCGGGTGGCGAGCGTGAAACTCACGGAATCCCCGGCATCTCGATCCATCCATGGTGGTACTACGTGACCCGAATCGTACAATCGACAGGTTTCGTTGTCGATTCGGAACGACATCAATCTATCGGACAAATCGCGGTCGGCCGAACGGATCTTCATGGCCAGTGGTCGGTGCTTTCGCGGGCTGCCCGAAGGCGGGGCGACTGGGTGGGAAGTGCATTGGATCTGGGGCCGCATCATCTGCCGAGGCGAAGATGACAAGGGGCGACGCGGTGGATGCCGGTCGTTGTGTCGGTGCGGTGAGGACGCCGGCGTGACGTGCGGCGCGCTGGCTGCAAGCCGGACGGGGAGGGGCAATCGTCAGTCGGCGTCCCGGCCGCGATGCCCGCCTTGGCGGTGGCGATCAGCAGTTGACGGTGATCCATCTCGCAACGTGCCGTCACTCGATTGACACCCGGTTTTGGAATCGGACGGCCAGGGCAAACCGTGGATGTCAGCAAGGCAGCACCCGCAGAGCACCCAGGAGGCACCCAGTGACCGTCGCCGGCATCATCTCCGCGATCGTGGTCGGGCTCATCATCGGCGCGCTCGGACGGCTTGTCGTGCCCGGCAAGCAGAACGTCCCGATCTGGCTCACCATCGTCATCGGCATCGTCGCCGCGATCATCGGCACCGCGATCGCCCGCGCGATCGGCGTCGCGGACACGGCCGGCGTCGACTGGACCGAGATCGTCATCCAGGTCGCCCTCGCCGCGCTCGGCGTCTGGGCGGTCGCCGGCTTCTACGGCCGTCGATCGATCTGAGCCGCCGGAAGTTTCCGCACCGCATGACAAGGGCGCCCCGTGTGGGCGCCCTTTGTACACCTGTCGGTCCTAGCGTGCCGGGTCATGGCCAACGTCGATCGTCGTACATTTCTGCAGATGGCGGCGGCCGCCGCCGTCCCTCTCCCGTTCGAGCAGGCGCTGTCGATCCCCGCGCACCACCGGCACGGCTCGATCGAGGACGTCGAACACGTCATCTTCCTGATGCCGCCTTGGCTGGGCCGGTAGAGCGAAGCAGTCCGGGCCAGCCTTGGCGTTGGAGAACCGCTCGTTCGACCACTACTTCGGCACGCTGCGCGGCGTGCGCGGCTACGCCGACCCGCACCCGGCGAAGCACCCCGACGGGCGCAGCGTGTTCCACCAGCCCGACGGCGACGGCGAGGTGCTGCCCTTCCGCCCCGAGGTGCGCGACATGGGCAAGACGTTCCTGCCCGACCCGCCGCACGGATGGAACGACACCCACGGGGCCTGGAACGGCGGGCGGCACGACCGGTGGGTGCCGAACAAGGGCGTCACCACGATGACCCACCACACCCGCAAGGACCTGCCGTACCAGTACGCCCTGGCCGACGCGTTCACGGTCTGCGACAACTACCACTGCTCGCTGCTCGGGCCGACCGACCCCAACCGGTACCACATGTGGAGCGGCTGGGTGGGCAACGACGGCAAGGGCGGCGGGCCGGTGATCACCAACGCCGAGGCCGGGTACGACTGGTCGACCTACCCCGAGCGGCTCGAGCGGGCCGGCGTCTCCTGGAAGGTGTACCAGGACGTCGGCCTCGGCCTGACCGCCGAGAACTCCTGGGGCTGGACCAGTGACCCGTTCATCGGCAACTACGGCGACAACTCGCTGCTGTACTTCCACCAGTACCAGCACGCCGCCCCCGGCACCCCGCTGGCCAAGGCCAAGCTCGGCACCGAGGTCAACAAGCAGGGCCGCAGCCCCGACGCCCTGCTGGCCGACTTCCGGGCCGACGTCGAGGCCGGCCGGCTCCCGCAGGTGAGCTGGATCGTCGCCCCCGAGGCCTACACCGAGCACCCGAACTGGGAGCCGGACTACGGCACCTGGTACGTCTCGCAGGTCATCAACATCCTCGCCGCCCACCCCGAGGTGTGGAGCAAGATGGCCCTGTTCGTCACGTACGACGAGGAGGGCGGCTTCTTCGACCACCTCGTGCCGCCGACCCCGCCCGCGAGCCGGGCCGAGGGCCTGTCCACGGTCCCGGTGACGAACGAGATCTACCCCGGCTCGGCCGACCACCCGGCCGGCCCCTACGGCCTGGGCGTGCGGGTGCCGATGATCATCGTGTCGCCGTGGACCCGGGGCGGCTGGGTCAACTCGGAGCTGTTCGACCACACGTCGCTCATCCGGTTCCTGGAGCGCCGTTTCGGCACGGGCAACCCGGACCTCGTCGAGGCCAACATCACCCCGTGGCGGCGGGCCGTGGCCGGCGACCTCACGTCGGCGTTCGACTTCCGGACCCCCAACGCCTCGGTCCGCGCCGGCCTGCCGGGCACCGACGACCTCAAGCCGGACGATCTCACCCGCCGGCCCGACCAGGTCCCCGTGCCGCCCGCCGACGGCAAGCTCCCGGCCCAGGAGCGCGGGGTCCGGCCGGCGCGGGCCCTGCCGTACACCCTCCAGGTCGACGGCCGCCCCTCGGCCGGCGGGTTCGCGCTGGACCTGCGCAACACCGGCGCGGCGACAGGCGTGCTGCAGGTCCGCTCGAGCGACCCGGCCCAGGCCCCGCGCAGCTACACCGTGGAGCCGGCCAAGCAGGTCACCGACGTGTGGCCGGCCGACGCGGGCTTCGACCTGTCGGTGCACGGCCCGAACGGCTTCTACCGCCGTTTCGCCGCGGGCCGCCAGCACCCGGGCGTGGTCGCGCAGGCCCGCTACGACGCCCACCGCCTGAGCCTGACGCTGGAGGTGAGCAACCGCGGGGCCAAGCGGCTCGACCTCGTGCTCGCCGACCGCTACACCGGCCACCGCTCCCGGCTCACCCTGCGCCCCGGCGAGACGAAGGCCGAGACGTTCGGCCTGTCGAGGAGCCGGGGATGGTACGGCGTGACGCTGAGCCTCCCGGGCGACGAGCACTTCGCGGTGGAGTACGCCGGCCACCTCGAGAACGGTGAGCCCTCGATCAGCGACCCGCTGATGGGCGGTCTCCTGTAGGCACGCACACCGACGGCCCGGGACGCTGCGTCCCGGGCCGTCGTCTGTGCGGTACTGCGGTCAGCAGGCGCCGTTGTCGGTCCAGACGGCCTGGCTGTTGTTGCCGGGGATGTCGCCCTGGGTCCACCACTTGGCGGTCCACTTGTGCCCGGCGTAGGTCACCGACTGGCCGCCGGTGTACGGGGTGGTCGAGACCCACGCCAGCAGGCCCGCGCAGGTGCCGGTGCCGCCGGTCGGCGTCGGCGTGGTGCCGCCGCCGCAGACCCCGTTGTCGGTCCAGACGCCCTGGCCGTTGTTGCCGGGGATGTCACCCTGCGTCCACCACTTCGCGGTCCACAGGTGACCGCTGTAGGAGACCTGCTGGCCGCCGTTGTACGCGGTGGCCGAGTCCCAGGCCGGGGCCGAGCAGTTGCCGGTCGGCGTGGGGGTCGGGCTCTTGGTCGGCGACGGGCTCGAGGACGGGCTCGACGACGGGCTCGACGACCCGGTGGGCGACGCGGTGGGCGAGGACGTGGAGCAGCCCGCCGTGGCGCCGTTGGTCGAGTTGACGACCGCGTTGAACAGCGTCGCCGCGGGGTCGAGGGCCTCCAGCGAGTACATCATCGCCCCGCCGAGGCCGTTGCAGTGCTGGTAGTCGGCCTTGGCCTGGATCGAGGCCGGCGAGTCGCCGCTCCAGAACGTGGTGCCGTCGTAGAAGTAGGCGCCCTTGGTGGTCGGGTCCAGGTAGGTGTACGACGCGTTGTCCACGAAGCCGGTGAGCTCCTTGTAGAAGGAGACGCCGGCGACGTTGCCCGAGAGGGTGTGGCCGGTCGCCGGGCCGGTCGCGCTCTGGTACAGCCCGTGGTTGGCCCCGGCCGGGACGCCGGTCCAGCCGCGGTAGTAGAACGGGTACCCGATGGTGAGCTTCGCGGCCGGGAAGCCGCCGGGGATGCCGTAGCCGGAGTCACCGGTGGTCCAGGCCTTGATCGCCGAGTCGATCGAGTACTTGCCGTTGCCCGGCGGCACGGGGGTCGACGGGTCGTTCGGCGAGTTGTACAGCGGGGCCTGCAGGTTGGTCGGGCCCGTGCTCTCCCAGCCGCCGTGCATGTCGTACGTCATGGCGTTGGCGTAGTCGAGGTACTGGCCGACCTTGTTGGTCTCGATCTGCATGATCTTGTCCTGGCCGGCCGGCACCGCCGCGGTCAGGTACTTCTTGCCGGTCCCCAGCGCGTCGAGCTGGCTGCGGAACTCGGCCATCAGCAGGGTGTAGTTCTGTTTGTCGGCCGCGGTGTAGTGGTTGCCGGTGTGCCCGGCCGCGCCCGGGTACTCCCAGTCGATGTCGATGCCGTCGAAGACGCCCGCACCGGTGCCGGCGCCGCCGTAGCCGTTGCGCGAGGGCAGATTGCCCTTGATGAACATGTCGATGCAGGAGCTGACGAGGCTCTTGCGCGACGCGTCGGTGGCGGCGGCGTCGGAGAAGTACTTCGAGTAGGTCCAGCCGCCGATGGAGACCAGGATCTTCAGGTTCGGGTACTTCGCCTTGAGCTTCTTGAGCTGGTTGAAGTTGCCCACGATCGGCTGGTTGTAGGTGTCGGCGACGCCGTCGACGCTGATGTCCGCGCCGTAGGACTTGCCGTAGTCGGCGAACGAGTCGCCGGCCCCGTCGCCCGCGTTCGGGTTGTTCTCGTCCTGCGAGGCGGCCGAGTCGGCCTCGAAGCACTGGTGCGTCGTGGGGTTGATGTTCTCGAAGGCGTACACCAGATAGTCGAGCTTGCCCGCCATGCCGCTGGTGTCGAGGTTCTTCGGGTAGAACGCGTTCTGGTAGATGCCCCACTGCGTGAAGTAGGCGAACTTGACGCCCCCGTTGGTGGTGGCGGCCTGCGCCGGTGCGGTGCTGTTGAGGGCGGCGACCCCCCAGGCGGTGGCGGCCGCCAGGACGGTGGCCGCGAGGCCGGTGGCGAGTCTTCCGGGTCTGTGCATCTCGCTCCTCCTAAAACCGAGAGCATCCCGTAACAGTAAACATTCTTAACTGTTAACGGGGATTTTATAGCGACGGATGCCGATGGACAAGTGCGGCTTTCCCGCAACGCAAAGTGGGAGGCGCCCGGTCTCCGGGCGCCTCCCACCTGGGGTATCTTGCGATCTCGTCAGCCGATGAGATCTAACTTCTCCCATGGATCGATCGCGCCGCGGTTGGCGGCGAGCGACGACGCGCGCATGACGGGGAGTCGTCCGGGGGATCAGCAGGTGGAGTGGAAGAGGCCGCCCACCGGCGTGGTGCCGGCCAGCGCGTTGTAGAGCTCCACGGCCTCGGTCGTCTCCGCCACGTGGACCGTCACGCCCTGGGCCTCCAGGGCGGCCACGGTCTCGGGCGGCACGCCCAGGCGCAGCTGCATGCCGCGGGACAGCACGACCGTCGTGGCGCCGGCCTCGAGCAGTTCCTCGACGTCCGCGGGCTGGATGCCAGGGGAGTGGCGGGTGCCGGTCTCGTGCCAGTCCCACTCGCGGGCGCCGCCTGGCCAGGCCTTCAGGTCCTTCACCTCGCCCAGCGACTCCACCTCGATCGAACCCCACGAAACGGCAAGGATCCGGGGCGAACGTGGGAGCATCGGGTTACACCTGACCTTCGACGTGCAGGAGGACACCGTGCCGGATGGCGTGCTGGACCAACGGTACAGCGACCCCGAGGCCGAGGCGGTCCCGTGGGAGGTGGTGCGGGAGCGGCTGGCCCGCGCCGGGGTGTACTGGCTGACGACGGTCCGGCCGGAGGGGCGGCCGCACGTCACGCCGCTCATCGCGGTCTGGCTCGACGGCGCGATGCTGTTCACCGCCGGCGCCGAGGAGCGCAAGGCCCGCAACCTCACCGGCAACCCGGCGGTGGCGCTGACCACCGGGACCGACGCGCTCGACCGTGGGCTGGACGTGGTCGTGGAGGGTGAGGCGGTAGTGCTGCGCGACGACGCGACGCTGCGGCGCGCCGCAGCGTCGTGGGAGGCCAAGTACGGCGAGGCGTGGCGGTTCGAGGTGCGCGACGGCGCGTTCCACCACGCCGGCGGGGCCGCGGACGTGTACCGGGTCGCGCCGCGGGTCGTGTTCGCCTTCGGCAAGGACCCGTACTCGCAGAATCGCTACACGTTCTGAAAACACGGTATAGAGGTAGTCATGCGACTTTCGATCTGGCCCGGGGCCGGGCAGCGGTACGACGAGATCCTCGAGGTGGCCCGGCACGCCGAGGCGACCGGGTGGGACGGCGTGTACCTGGCCGACCACTTCATGCCCAACGCCGGGCCGGGGCGCGACCCGCACGAGCCGACGCTGGAGTGCGGCACGGTGATCGCCGCGCTCGGCGCCGCCGTGCCGCGGGTCGGGCTCGGGACGCTCGTCTACGGCAACACGTACCGGCACCCGGCCGTGCTGGCCAACATGGCGGCCACCGCCGACCACGTGACCGGCGGCCGGTTCACCCTCGGCGTCGGCGCGGGCTGGCAGGTCAACGAGCACGAGCAGTACGGCATCGAGCTGCCCCCGGTGAAGCAGCGCCTGGACCGCTTCGTCGAGGCCCTCGAGGTGCTGCACGGGCTGCTGCGCCGGCCCACGACCACCTTCGCCGGCGAGTACTACACGCTCACCGACGCGGTCTGCGAGCCCAAGCCGCTGCAGGAGGAACTGCCGATCCTCATCGGTGGCGGGGGCGAGCGGCGGATGCTCGGCATCGTCGCGAAGTACGCCGACGTCTGGAACACCTGGGGCCGCCCCGACGTCATCGCCCATAAGTCCGGCGTCCTCGACGGCTTCTGCGCCGAGCAGGGGCGCGACCCGCGGGCGATCCGGCGCACCGCCCAGGCCCTCATCGTGGTCGACGGCCCGCTGCCGGACGCGCCGATGCCGGTCATCGGCGGCTCGCCCGAGCGGCTGCGCGACACCGTCGCGGAGTACCGCGGCATCGGCCTCGACGAGCTCATCGTGCCCGACGGCCTGCTCGGTAAGGGCCCCGAGCGGCTCAAGGCCATGGACACGATCCGCGAGGTCGCTAGCGACGGGTGAACTCCAGCACCCGGTACTGCAGCAGGCCGCCGAGCAGGCACCACTGCAGCGCGTCGCCGCCGGAGAGCATCCGCCAGTATTCGCCGCTCAGGCGCAGCGGGCGGCCGGCGGCGACCAGCGCGGCGATGAACCGGTCGCGGGGGCGGCGCAGCTCCAGGTGCGGGGTCAGGTCCGTGTCGCGGGCGAGGGCGAGGCCGGCCCCGGCCGCCGCGGCGCGGACCTGCTCGACGCTCAGCAGCGAGCCGACCCGCCAGCCGTCGCGGAACTCGGCCAGGCGCCGGGCCTCGCGCGGCGGCAGGTCCGGGGCGGCCGCGGCCGGCGTGAGGAAGTCGTCGCAGACGAGGAGGCGGCCGCCGGGGCGCAGCACGCGGGCGGCCTCGCGGAAGTAGCCGCCGGCGTCGGGGCTGTGCAGGAACGCCTCGATCGAGAAGGCCACGTCGGCGCGGCCGTGCAGGTCCGCGGGCACGTCCAGGAAGTTGCCCTCGCGGCAGCGGACCCGGCCGGCCAGCCCCGCGCGGGCCAGCAGGCGGGTGGCCCCCTCGGCCTGGCGGGGGCTGATGGTCAGGCCCTCGCCGCGGATCGGGGCCCGGCCGGCCAGGTACATGAGGCTGGCGCCGAGGCCGCAGCCGAGGTCGACGACGGCCGGCTCGGTGACGTCGCCGGGCAGCGCGGCGAGGACGAGCTCGTCGACGTGGTGGAACGCCTCGGGGCGGGTCGTGACGCCCGGGGCCCAGACCGCGCGGTGGATCGACGCCCCTCCCTGGCCGAGCCGGTCGAAGGCGGCGGTGTTGCGGTCGTAGTAGCGCCGGACGGCCTCGGCGTGCGCTGCGGTCACAGCTGTACTAACTGCCAAAACGGCCGAACGGTTCAATGCGGCGGGCGCGTTACCCTGGTGGGCGATGAAACAAATGGGTGAAACAGCGGAGGCCCAGCGCGTCACGGTCCGGGACGTGGCCGCTCAGACCGGCCTGTCGATCGCGACCGTATCGCGGGTGCTCAACGGGCGGGCCAACGTGGCCCCGGAGACCCGCGACAAGGTCCTGCAGGCGATGGGCGGGCTCGGCCGGCGGGCGCCCCGGCGGCGCGGGGCCGGCGTGCCCAAGGCCGACAACGGGGTGTACGTGCGCTGCCCCTACGTGCTGACCGACTACTTCGGCCTGATCGTCTCGGCGGTCACCGAGGCGCTCGACGTGCACGGCATGCACGCCGTGGTCGACGCCGGCGAGTCGGCCTGGAACCGCACCGGGGTGCTGCCGACGCTCATGGCCTGGCCACAGGTGACCGGGGCGATCCTGATCCTGCCGCCGGAGCCGGAGGAGGAGCTGGAGCAGCTGCGCGACCAGGGCTTCCCGTTCGTGGTGGTCGACCCGCGCACCCCACCGCCGCGCAACATCGCCGCGGTGTCGGCGGCCAACTTCGCCGGGGCCCGGCGGCTCATGACCCACCTGGTCGAGCTCGGCCACCGCCGGGTCGGGGTGCTCGGCGGGCCGCTGGACTGGACCGCGATGAGCGACCGCCTGGCCGGGTACACCGCGCCGCTGGTCGGCGTGGGCGTGTACCCGGCGCCGGAGCTGCTGCGGACCGTGAACGACCCGACCGTGGAGGCCGGCCGCGCGGCGGCGGCCGAGCTCCTCGACCTCGCCGACCGGCCCACCGCGCTGGTCGCGTTCAACGACAAGATGGCGGTCGGGGCGCTGCAGGCGGCGGCCGAGCGGGGGCTGCGGGTGCCCCAGGACCTGTCGGTGGCCGGCTTCGACGACATCGACGTCAGCCGGGCCACGCACCCGCGGCTGACCACCGTGCGCCAGCCGCTGGGGGAGATGGGGCGGATGGCGGTGAGCCTGCTCGGCCGGATGCTCACCGGTCACGAGCTGGACGCCCTGCACGTGGAGCTGGCGACGGAGCTCGTGATCCGCGGCTCGACGGGTCCTGCGTAGCAGCCTGAAGGGGACGCTTCTGATCGCCGCTTGACGCGTGTTTCATAAACTCTCTCGCTGAAACTCGAAAATAGTTACAGCGATGCGTTGACATGCGCGCCGGGGTCCGTGTTTCGTTGCTGGTACCCGCACCCTCCGCCAAAGGGACCAAAGGACACCCATGCCAGCTACCGGACGAGTCCGGCGCTCGGCGCTGCTCACGATCGCGGTGACCGCCGCCGCCGTGGGCACCGTCGGAGTCTTCGCCGTGACCAGCGCCTCCGCCGCCAGCAGCGGCCAGATCACCAGTTCCGCCAACAACAAGTGCCTCGACGTCACCAACGGCTCCACCGCCGACGGCAACCAGCCGCAGATGTGGACCTGCTACGCGGGCAGCCAGAACCAGACCTGGACCCTCGCCGACAACGGCTCGGTGCAGGCCCTCGGCAAGTGCCTCGACGTGGCCAACGGGGCCACCACCGACGGGGCCGTGGTGCACATGTGGACCTGCTACGACTCGGTGACCAGCCAGAAGTGGACGCTCAACGCGAACCGCGACCTGGTCAACACCAAGTCCGGCAAGTGCCTCGACATCAAGGACAACAACCTCGCCGACGGGGCCAAGCTGCAGATCTGGTCCTGCGCCGGCGCCGCCAACCAGAAGTGGAACTTCAGCGGCGCGACCAGCCAGCCGACGGCCACCGCGACCGGGGTGCCGAACAACCCCGGCAACCCCGACCTCGGCCCGAACGTGACGGTCTTCGACCCGTCGATGGCCCAGGCCACCATCCAGAACAAGCTCAACTCGGTCTTCAACGGGCAGGTGAGCAACCAGTTCGGCAGCCAGCGCTATGCGCTGCTGTTCAAGCCCGGGACGTACAACGTCGACGCCAACGTCGGCTTCTACACCCAGGTCGCCGGGCTCGGGCTCAGCCCGGACGCCGTCGTCATCAACGGCGCGGTGCACACCGAGGCCGACTGGTGGCCGGACGGCTCGCAGAACGCGACCCAGAACTTCTGGCGCTCGGCCGAGAACCTGTCCGTCACGCCGACCGGCGGCCTGGACCGGTGGGCGGTGTCGCAGGCGGCCCCGTACCGGCGCATGCACGTGCGCGGCAACCTCGCCCTCTCCGACGGCGGCTGGTCCTCCGGCGGCTTCATCGCCGACAGCAAGATCGACGGGCAGATCCAGTCCGGCACGCAGCAGCAGTGGCTCACCCGCAACTCGGCGATGGGCAGCTGGACCGGCTCGAACTGGAACCAGGTCTTCGTCGGCGACACCGGCGCGCCGGGCAACACCTTCCCCTCCCCGCCGTACACCACCGTCGGCACCTCGCCGGTGATCCGGGAGAAGCCGTTCCTGTACGTCGACTCGGCCGGCGCCTACCAGGTCTTCGTCCCGGCCCTGCGCACCAACGCCTCCGGCACCAGCTGGTCGAGCGGCTCGCCGGCCGGCACCAGCCTGCCGATCAGCCAGTTCGCCGTCATCAAGCCCGGCGACACCGCGGCCACCATGAACGCGGCCCTGTCCGCCGGCAAGAACCTGCTCATCACGCCGGGCGTGTACCACCTCAACCAGACGCTCAACGTCACCCGCGCCGACACCGTCGTGCTCGGCCTCGGCCTGGCCACGCTGGTGCCGGACGGCGGCATCACCGCGCTGACGACCGCCGACGTGGACGGCATCAAGATCGCCGGCCTGCTCTTCGACGCCGGCACCACCAACTCCGCGGTGCTCGCCGAGATCGGCCCGGCGGGCTCCTCCGCCGGCCACGCCGGCAACCCGACCACGCTCTCCGACGTGTTCTTCCGCATCGGCGGGGCCGGCGTCGGCAAGGCCACCGTGAGCTTGCGCATCAACAGCAACGACGTCATCGGCGACCACTCGTGGATCTGGCGGGCCGACCACGGATCCGGCGTCGGCTGGACCTCGAACACCGCCCAGAACGGCCTGGTCGTCAACGGCAACAACGTGACGTTCTACGGGCTGTTCGTCGAGCACTTCCAGCAGTACCAGACCATCTGGAACGGCAACGGCGGCCGCACGTACTTCTACCAGAACGAGATGCCCTACGACCCGCCGAACCAGGCCGCCTTCATGAACGGCTCCACCCAGGGCTGGGCCGCCTACAAGGTCGCCGACTCGGTCACCACGCACGAGGCCTGGGGCCTGGGCAGCTACTGCTACTTCAGCGCCAACTCCTCGGTCGTCGCCGCGCGCGCGTTCGAGGTACCGGCGAAGTCCGGCGTCAGGTTCCACGACATGGTCACCGTCTCCCTCGGCGGCGTCGGGACCATCTCGCACGTCATCAACAACACGGGCGGAGCCGTGAACAGCGGCCACCAGGTCGAGTACCTGGTCAGCGGTCCGTGACCCGGGGAGGGAACATGCGACGCATCATGACCATCGCATCGACCGCGGCACTGTCCCTTGCGGTCAGCGCATCTTCTATTGGGCTGACGCCGGCGACCGCGGCGCCGGAGCACCAGCGCGGCGAGGCCGTCACCGGTAGCTACTCGACCGGCGCGGCGGCGGCCTGGAAGCCGCTGCCGACGGTCCGGGTCGGCGACAACGCGGCCGCCGCGGCCGATGTCACCGTGGTCGTCGACCCGAGCCATGCCCGGCAGCAGTACGCCGGAATCGGCTTCTCGCTCGACGAGACCAGCGTGTCGAACCTGTGGAAGCTCACCCCGCAGCAGCGCGAGGACGCCATCCGGCTCCTCGTCGACCCGCGGACCGGGGCCGGGCTGAGCCGCTTCCGGCTCACCATCGGCAGCCCCGACCTCATCGAGCACCTGCCCTTCTGGTCCGAGGACGACCTGCCGGCCGGCGTGGCCGACGACTTCGGCCTGAAGTACTTCTCCATCCAGCGCGACATCGACCTGCACATCGTCGACACCATCAAGCTGATCCAGAAGTACAACCCGAGGGCCACGTTCTTCGCCTCGGCCTGGAGCGCGCCGGCCTGGATGAAGACGAACAACAAGTTCCTCGGCGAGGTCGCCCTGAAGCCGGGCAGCACCACCGATCACTACCAGGCCGGCAAGCTGCGCGACGACTGCATCGACGTCTTCGCCCGCTACTACGCCAAGTTCGTCGACGCCTACGCCCGCAAGGGCATCCGCGTCGACGCGCTGACCCTGCTCAACGAGCCCGGCATGGACGTGGTCTACCCGGCCATGGACATCAGCGTCGAGCAGCAGCAGAAGCTGTCCGTGGCGATGCGGCGGTACCTGCCGCGCGACGTCGACGTCTACGTCCACGACTTCAACTTCTGGGACTGGAAGGACCCGAACAGCACCGAGACGAAGAACTACTACCGCATCCTGAACGACCCGGCGGCCCGCAAGGCGACCGGCGCGATCGCCTTCCACCCCTACTGGGGCGACCCGGCGGTGATGCGCGACGCCTACGAGCAGTACGGCAAGCCCGTGCACATGACCGAGACCAGCGACCTGTCGCCGGCCACGATCCTGAGCTACTTCCGGCTCGACGCGTCCTCCTACGTCATGTGGGCGCAGGCCACCGACCAGGACGGCGGCACCCTGCACTGGACGCCGCTGCGGGACAACAACGTCGACTGGGACCAGGTCGCCGCCACCACCAAGTGGCCCGACCGCCTGGTGAAGGTCAACACCACCACCCGCACGTTCACGGTGCGCGACGAGCTCTACACCATGGGGCAGTTCGCGAAGTACCTCACGCCGCGCCACACCCGGGTCGAGTCCAGCGCCACCGTGGGCGGCGTCGGCAACGTCGTCTACCGCGACGGCGAGGACTTCGTGGCCGTCGTGGGCAACGCCAACGCCGCGCCCCGCACGGTCCGGGTCGTCCTCGCCGGCCGGCAGTTCGTCGAGACCATCCCGGCCGGGGCCTACGCGACGCTGCGCTGGCGGGCCGACGTGCCCAGCCCGCGGCACAACCACGCGCCGGCCCTCGCCGCGGTGCCGGACGTGACCGCCGACCAGTACACGACCACCACGTTCCAGCTCAAGGCGACCGACCGGGACCGCGACGCCCTGGCCTACTACGCCGTCGACCTGCCCGACGGGGTCACCGTCGACGCGGCCACCGGCAAGGTCAGCCTGCACCCGACCACGGCCGGCAACCTGGACCTCAAGCTCCGGGTGACCGACGGCGCGGCGAGCGACGAGGTGACCGTGCACGTGACGATCCGCCCGCACGGCGCGCCGATCGGGGAGAAGGTCGAGGCCGAGGCCTACGTGGCCGAGCACGGCTGGACCGACGGCGGGTCGAACTTCGTCGAGAACAACCCGGCGGCCAGCGGCGGGAAGAACGTCGGGTGGACGGCGGCGGGCAACTGGCTGCAGTACCGCCTCGACGTGGCCCAGGCCGGCACGTACGACCTGGAGCTGCGGGCGGCCAACGGCACCGGCGCGACCGCCGCGAACGCGGTCAGCCTGCGCGACGCGGCCGGCACGGTGCTGACCACGGTCTCGGTGCCGGACACCGGCGGCTGGGCGGCGTACCAGTCGGTGCACGCCACCGTCACGCTCCCGGCCGGCGACCAGCTGGTCACCCTGTACTGCGAGACCGGCGGCTTCAACCTCGACTATCTCCGATTTACTGCCTGACGCTGTACGGCGTGACGCGGCCGGACCCGGGCATGCTCCGGGTCCGGCCGTGGTCGTCCGATTCGACCGGAAAACAGGGCGTCCAAGATCGGGTCCGTGCGCGTACCCTGGCACGTCGCGGAACCCCCAGGGAGGAATACGGACGTGGATCTCAACGGTACGGGCGGCGATGTGCTGCTCCTGGCCTACATCGTCGGCGGTCTCGCCACGGTGGGCAGCGCCCTGCTGCCGGGCAACTCGACCGGCTGGCGCATCTTCGGCGCCATCGCCGGGCTCGGCATGGCCATCTGGGCCGGCTGGGTGCTGCTCTTCGGCGGCTGGATCATCATCAGCTTGAAGATCCTGATCATGCCGGTGCTGCTGATCATCCAGGGTGTGCGCACGGCCATCAAGAGTAAGAAGGACGCGGCGCAGCCGCAGTACCAGCCGGCGATGGCAGGTGGTCCGGCGTTCGCCCCGCAGGCCCAGGGCGGCTTCCCGGCGCCGCAGGCGGGCTACCCCGCGCCCCAGCCGCAGGGCGGCTTCCCGGGCCCCCAGCCTCAGGGCGGTTTCCCGGCCCCCCAGCAGCAGGGTGGCTTCCCGGCTCCCCAGCCGCAGGCGGGCTATCCGGCCCCGCAGCCGCAGGGCGGTTTCCCGGTGCCGCAGGCGCAGGGTGGCTTCCCCGCGCCGCAGGCCGGCTTCGCACCGCAGCAGCCCGGTTACCCAGCGCCGCAGCAGCCGGGCTACCCGGCCCAGCAGCCCGGCTACCCGGCGCCGGAGCAGGGCGCGTTCCCACCCGCGCAGCAGGGCGCGTTCCCGCCCGCGCCGCAGTCGCCGGCCCCCTACCCGCAGCAGCCGCAGCCCGGTTACCCGGCGCCGCAGCAGGGCGGGTACCCGCAGCCGCCGTCGCAGGGCTGAGTCAGGGGCCCGGCGGGCGTTGCGCTCGTAGACCTTCGCCCGGCCCCAGGGCCAGGTGGCGTCGAATGGTGGCCGGTCCGCGGGTCGATCCTGCGGACCGGCCACGACCATCTCGCAGCCATGTCGCGGGGACTTGTCACACCTGCCTGATCGACCTTGACTTCAAGTGACGTTGAGGTTTTATCGTGGCTCCAGTGGTGGAACTGTTCAAGGCGGCCTTCCGCGGCTACCCGACCGGGGTCGCGGTCATCACCGTGTCCGGCCCGTCCGGCCCGGCTGGGCTGACCGCGTCGAGCGTGGCCTCGGTGTCGCTGGCCCCGCCCGCGCTGTCGTTCTCGGTGATGGACTCGCCGTCGGCCCGGCTGATCGCGTCGGCCGACCGGTTCGTGGTGCACCTGCTCGGCGCGGCCCACGCGGGCCTGGCGCAGGACTTCGCCCGGCCGGGCGGCCCGCGGTTCACGCCCGAGCAGGGGTGGCGATACCTGCCGACCGGGGAGCCGGTGCTCGACCAGGCGGCCGCGGCGCTCGTCTGCGTGCCGCTGCAGCGGGTCGCCGTCGGCGCGTCGACGCTGGTGGTCGCCGAGGTGCTCGACGTGGCGATCGGGCCGTCCGACGGCCGCCTCGTCTACCACGAGCGTCAGTTCGTCGTCGATCCGTCGTCCCTGGGCAGCACCCCCGCGGTCCCGATGCGCCCGTAGCCCCTGACGGTCGCCCGCTCCGGGCGGGACCGCGCTCCTCGCGCAGGTGGCGGCGCGTCGATCGCCGACCGGCCGGCGGAGCCGTGGGCGTGCGGGGCGAAGCCGGGCGTGCACTCGCCGCCGGGGGCATGCAGCCGGGCGGTGCGGTTCACGCCTGTTCCGCCTCCGGCTGCGCGGTCGGGCGGGGCAGTGGGACGACCAGGGGCGTGCCGGTCGCCGGGTCGGGTACCACCAGCGCGGCCAGGCCGAAGACCTCGGCCAGCAGCGGCGCGGTGAACACCTCGGCCGGCGGGCCCTGCGCGACGATCCGCCCGGCCCGCATCGCCACCACGTGGTCGGCGTAGCGGGCGGCCAGGTTGAGGTCGTGCAGCACCATCACGATGGTCCGGCCCCGCTCGCGGTGCAGCCGGGCGACGAGGTCGAGCACGTCGATCTGGTGGCTCAGGTCGAGGTAGGTGGTCGGCTCGTCGAGCAGCAGAATCTCGGTGCCCTGGGCCAGCGCCATGGACAGCCAGGCGCGCTGGCGCTGGCCGCCGGACAGGGCCTCGACCGGGCGGTCGGCCAGGTCGCGCATGTCGGTCCACGCGAGGGCCTCGGCGACCAGGGCGGCGTCGGCGGCGGACCACTGGCGCAGCCAGTTCTGGTGCGGGTGGCGGCCGCGCATGACGAGGTCGGCGACGGTCAGCCCGTCGGGGGCGACCGGGCTCTGCGGCAGCATCCCGATGATCCGGGCCACCTCGCGGGTCGGCATGCGCTCGATGCGCCGGCCGTCGAGCAGGACCTCCCCGGCCCGCGGGCGCAGCAGCCGGCCCAGCGCGCGCAGCAGGGTCGACTTGCCGCAGCCGTTGGGGCCGACGACGGCCGTGACCGCGCGGCCGGGCACGTCGAGGTCCAGCCCGTCCACCACGACGTCGTCGCCGTACCCGAGCCGCAGCCCGCGGGCCCGCAGCCGCACACCGTCCACAGTGGTCATGCCGTGCTCCTCCGGTTGTTGCGGACCAGCAGCCACAGCAGGTATGGCGCGCGGCGCGCCCGCAGCCGAACCGTCCACAGTGGTCATGCCGTGCTCCTCCGGTTGTTGCGGACCAGCAGCCACAGCAGGTATGGCGCGCCGGCGATGGCGGTGACCAGGCCGACCGGCAGTTCGCGGCCGGGCAGCGCGGTGCGAGCGGCGAGGTCGGCCGCGGCGACCAGCAACGCGCCGAGGGCGGCGGAGGCGAGCATCGGCGGCCGGGAGCCGCCGCACAGCCGCAGCGCGATCTGCGGTACCACGAAGGCGACGAACTCGACCGGGCCGGCCGCGGACACGGCCACCGCGGCCAGGGCCACGGCGACGAGGACCACCGCGAGGCGGGCCGCCTGCAGCCGCACGCCGAGCGAGCGGACCACGTCGTCGTCGAACTGCAGCGCCCGCAGCGTGAAGGAGGTGGCCAGCGCCGCCGGCAGCAGCACGGCCAGGGCGACCGCGAGCGGGCCGACCTGCGCCCACCCGGCCCCGGCGACCGAGCCGTTGAGCCAGATCGTGGCCTTGGCCGCGTCCACGATGTCGGCCCGGACCAGGAACCAGGACACGCCGCTGCGCACGATCTCGCCGACGCCGAGGCCGACGAGCACCAGGCGGTAGCCGTCCACCCCGCGCCGCCACGCGAGCAGGTACACGCCGGAGGCGGCGAGCAGGCCGCCGCCGAGGGCGGCCAGCGGTACCCCCGCGGCGGCCGAACCGGCGAGCACGATCAGCGCCACGGCGCCCAGCGAGGCGCCGCTCGTCACGCCGAGCACGTCGGGGCTGGCGAGGGGGTTGCGGGCGACGGTCTGGGTGAGCGCACCGGACACGGCGAGGGCCGCGCCGACGAGCAGGGCGGCGAGGATCCGCGGCAGCCGCAGGTCCATGATGATGAGCCGCTGCCCGGGTGTACCGCCACCCAGCAGCACGTCGACGACGGTACCCGGCGGGATGGCGAAGCTGCCCCGCCCGACGGCGACCACCGCCACCGCGAGCGCCGCCGCCAGCCCGGCCAGGCAAACCACCGCGGTGCGCAGCGCGCGAACCCGGGCCACGGCCGGACCACCCCCCGCCGGCGGATCAGAGCGATGAAGAAGGGCGCGAACCCCGGTCACAGCCGGACCACCCCTCGGCGGCGGCGGACCAGGGCGATGAAGAAGGGCGCGCCGACGACCGCGAGCACGATCCCGGTCTGCAGCTCGGCCGGGCGCACCACGACCCGACCGGCCACGTCGGCCAGCAGCAGCACGGTCGCGCCGGCCAGCGCCGAGGCCGGCACCAGCCAGCGGTGGTCGGGCCCGGTGAGCGCCCGGGCGGCGTGCGGCACGACCAGCCCGAGGAAGCCGATCGGGCCGCAGGCCGCGGTGGCCGCGCCGGTGAGCAGCACGATCGCCGCCACCCCGACGGCCCGCGCGGCGAAGACCCGCTGCCCGAGCGCCCTCGCCACGTCCTCGCCCAGCCCGAGCGCGTTGAGCGCGGGCGCGTTGAGCAGCGCCAGGACCAGGCCGGCGGCGATGAACGGGGCGACCTGCGCGGCCACGCCGGCGTCGCGGCCGGCCAGGGCGCCCACCACCCAGAACCGGTAGACGTTGAGGCTCGCGCGGTCGGCCAGCAGCAGCGACTGGGTGAACGCGGACAGCAGCGCGCTGATCGCCATGCCGGCCAGGGCGAGCGTGACCGGGGTCGGGCCGCCGCGCCGCCCGGAGGCGATGCCGAAGACGAGGACGCTGGCCAGCAGCGCGCCGGCGAAGGCGAACCAGATGTACCCCGTGAGCCCGCTCGCCCCGGCCTGGATGCCGATGACGACCGCGAACGAGGCGCCGGCCGAGATGCCGAGCAGCCCCGGGTCGGCGAGCGGGTTGCGGGTGTGCCCCTGCATGAGCGCGCCGGCCGCGCCGAGCGCCAGCCCGACCAGCAGCCCCAGGATCGTGCGGGGCAGGCGCAGGTCGCGCACGATCGCGGTGGCCTGCGCACCCGGGATCGGATCGGCGACGGCCCGCCAGACCGCGGCGGGGCTGAGGTCCTGCGCACCGACGGCGAGGCTCAGCACCACCGCCACGGCGACGGCGGAGCCCAGCCCGGCGAGGGCGGCTCCGCGCCGTACCGACAACGCCGTTCCTGGAGCGGCCATCGATCACCTCTATCGCTGAAAGTCGAAGAAAGGTTAGCCTTACCTGAGACTTGCCCGCGATCGGGGTGCTCCGTTAGCTTAGGTTAGCCTAACCTAACGACCGGAGTGTGAGCCCGACATGACCTTCTCCCTGCGCCCCGCCCGCCGGGCCCTGGCCGCCGGCCTCGCGCTCGTCGCGGGCGTCGCGCTGCTCGGCGCCTGCGGCGACGACGCGGCCGGCACCTCGGCCGACGCCGCCTCCTCCGGCTCCGCGCCGGCCGCGGCCGGCTACCCCGTCACGCTGACCCACAAGCTCGGCACCGCGACCGTCCCGGCCGCGCCGAAGCGGATCGTCGCTCTCTCCGACGCCGACCTCGACGCGCTGCTGATGCTCGGCGTCCAGCCGGTCGGCATCGCCGAGTCCTCCGGCGAGGACGGCGTCACCGCGTGGGCCAAGCCGCTGCTCACCGGCAAGCCGACCGTGCTGTCCGCGGGCGACAACGGCTTCGACGTGGAGAAGATCGCGGCGCTGGGCCCGGACCTGATCCTGGCCGGCGGCGACTACTACATCCAGGACGAGTACGCCAAGCTCAGCAAGCTCGCGCCGACCACCGCCTACGAGACCACCGGCGCCTTCGAGGACCCGTGGCAGACCACGCTGCGCCAGGTGGCCAAGGCCGTGGGCAAGGGCGCCGACGCGGAGAAGATCGTCACCGACATCGAGGGCAAGGTGCGCAAGGCCAAGGGCGAGCACCCGGAGCTGGCCGGCAAGAAGTTCTCGCTCAGCCAGGTCTGGGAGGCGGGCTCCATCGGCGTGCTGCGCTCCGACAAGGACGCCGGCGTGAAGATGCTCAACGACTTCGGCATGGTGCTCGCCCCGGGCGCGGCCGCGCTGCCGGGCGACGACTTCGCGGTGCAGCTGAGCCTGGAGAAGGTGTCCGTCATCGACGCCGACGTCACGCTCGTCTACTACGCCGAGGCCGGCCTCAAGCCCGCCCTGGAGGGCAACGCGCTGTTCAAGGGGCTCGGATCGGTGAAGCGTGGCGCGTACGCGGCGCTGAGCGACGCCCAGTTCTCGTCGCTGCGGACGCCGACGCCGCTGTCGGTGCAGTACATCATCGACAACGTCCTGCCGACGATCGCCACCGCCGCCAAGGCAGCCGGCTGAGTGTCCACGCGTGAGGTCACGGCCGGTCTCGCCGCGGCGGTGGTCGCGGCGGGGGCGCCGCCCGCCCCGGTGCCCGGTCCACCGTGGACGGTCCGGGGGCTGCGGCCGGCCGGCCCGGACCCGGCGCTGGTGAGCCGCTGGATGGGCGAGCCGCACGTGGTGCCGTTCTGGCAGGCGGCGTGGCCGGCCGAGCGGTGGGCGGGGGAGATCGCCGCGCAGCTGGCCGGCGTGCACTCCCGGCCGTACCTCGTCTCCCACGACGGCGCGCCGCTGGCCTACGTGGAGGTCTACCGCACCCCGCGGGACGTGGTCGGCCGCTGCTACCCGGCGGACCCGTACGACCTCGGCGTGCACCTGGCCATCGGCGAACGCGAGCGGACCGGCAAGGGCCTCGGCCGGGCCGTGGTCCGGGCGGTCGCCGAGGGACTGTTCCGCGCCGACCCGCGCTGCCGCCGGGTCCTCGCCGACCCGGACGAGCGGCACGTCGTGGCCCGCCGGATGTTCGCCGCCGCCGGGTTCCGGCCCATCGGCATCCACGACCTCGGCCACAAGCGGGCCGAGCTGCTGAGCTACGAGCGACCTCGGCCACAAGCGGGCCGAACTGCTGAGCTACGAGAAGGAAGGCCCATGACCGCACCCCTGAGCCGCGAGCGGATTCGCAGCGACGTCGCCGAGGCGCTGGGCGAGGAGCCGTCCGCGTTCGCCGACGACGACAACCTGATCGACCTCGGCCTCGACTCGATCCGGCTGATGAGCCTGGCGACCCGCTGGCGCTCGGCCGGCTTCGAGGCCGGCTACCTCGACCTGGCACTGGAGCCGACGGTCGCCGCCTGGTGGAACCTGCTGGAGGAGAAGCGTTGAGTACAACGGAGAACGCCGACGTCGTCGTGGTCGGCGGCGGGCCGGGCGGGTCGAGCGCCGCCACGCTGCTGGCCCGGCGCGGGCACCGGGTCGTACTGCTGGAGAAGGAGACCTTTCCGCGGTACCAGATCGGTGAGTCCCTCCTGCCGTCCACAGTGCACGGCATCGCCCGGATGCTCGGCGTCAGCGAGGACCTCGAGCGGGCCGGGTTCACCGTCAAGCGCGGCGGCAGCTTCCGCTGGGGGACCAACCCCGTGCCGTGGAACTTCCTCTTCGCGGTCGCCCCCGAGCTGTCCGGCCCGACCTCCTACGCCTACCAGGTCGAGCGGATGAAGTTCGATGACATCCTGCTGCGCAACGCGGCCAAGCACGGCGTGGACGTGCGCGAGAACAGCGCGGTCATCGACGTCCTCGCCGACGAGGAGCGGGTCCGTGGCGTCCGGTACGCCGGCCCCGACGGCGCCGAGCGCGAGATCCACGCCACCTTCGTCGTCGACGCCTCGGGCAACCGCAGCCGGATCCACCAGCACGTCAAGGGCGAGCGGGTGTACTCCGAGTTCTTCCGCAACATCGCGCTGTTCGGCTACTTCGAGGGGGGCAAGCGCCTGCCCGCCCCCGACTCGGGCAACATCCTCTGCGCCGCCTTCGACGAGGGCTGGATCTGGTACATCCCGCTGTCCGACACGCTGACCAGCGTCGGCGCGGTCATCAGCCGCGAGCACGCCGCCCGGCTGCAGGGCGACCAGGAACAGGCCCTGATGGGCTTCATCGACCGCTGCGCGATCGTCAAGGACTACCTGTCGGACGCCACGCGGGTCACCGACGGCGTCTACGGCGAACTGCGCACCCGCAAGGACTACTCGTACACCAACAGCACCTTCCACCGCCCCGGCATGGTGCTCGTCGGCGACGCCGCCTGCTTCATCGACCCGGTCTTCTCCACCGGCGTGCACCTGGCCACCTACGCCGGCCTGCTCGCCGCCCGCTCCATCAACACCGTGCTCTCGGGCGATCTGGCGCACGAGCGCGTCTTCACCGAGTTCGAGGGCCGTTACCGCCGCGAGTACCGCGTCTTCTACGAGTTCCTCTCCGCGTTCTACGACATGCAGAGCACGGAGGAGTCGTACTTCTGGAAGGCCCGCAAGGTCACCAACCTCGGCGCCACCGACCTCGAGGCCTTCGTGACGCTGGTCGGCGGCGTGCACTCCGGCGAGCAGGCGCTGACCGGCCTGGTCGCCTCGTCCGAGGCGCTGGCCGGCGCGGTCCGGCGTACCGGGGACATGCAGACCCCGTCGGGCGAGCGCATGCACCACCTCTTCGGCACGCCGGTGGTGCGCGAGGTCATGCAGGAGATGAACAACATCCAGGTCCGTGGCGTGCAGGGCGAGCAGGCCCGGGAGCTGCCCCTGCTTGCGGGCGGCCTCGTGCCGAGCGCCGACGGCCTGGGCTGGATCGAGCCGGAGGCGACGCGATGAGCACCAATCCCTTCGAGGACCCCGAGGGCCGGTACTACGTGCTGGTCAACGACGAGCACCAGCACTCGCTGTGGCCCACCTTCGCCGACGTGCCCGCCGGCTGGCGGATCGTCTTCGGCGAGGACGCCCGCGACGCCTGCCTCGACTACGTCGAACGGCACTGGACCGACATGCGGCCGGCCAGCCTCATCGCCGAGATGAGCGGCTGACCGCCGACCGGTCCCCGCCCGCCGCGCCAACCCCGGTGCGGCGGGCCCCGCCCTGCGCTGAGGAGAACCGCACCGTGCCCGATCGTCTCGACCTCACCGGAGCCCAGGCCGGCGTCTGGTATGCCCACCAGCTCGACCCCGGCCCCGCGTTCACCACGGCCGCCGGCATCGACATCGACGGCGATGTCGACCCGGAGCTGTTCGAGCGGGCCCTGCGCCGGGTCGTGCGCGAGGCCGAGGCGCTGCGGGTGCGCATCGACGACACCCCCAGCCAGGAGATCGCCGCGGACCTCGACTGGCGCCTCGAGGTGCGCGACGGGGACGTCGACGAGGCGTGGCTCTCGGCCCCGCTCGACCTCGCCGCCGGGCCGGTCTTCGCGCAGGCGCTGGTCCGGCGCGGGCCGGGGGTGTGGACGTGGTACCAGCGCTGCCACCACGTCGTCATGGACGCCTACACCTTCGCGCTCGTGGCGCAGCGCCTTGCCGCCGTGTACACCGCGCTGGCCGCGGGCGAGGAGCCGGCGCCGAGCCCGTTCGGCTCCCTCGCCGACGTCGTGGCCGAGGACGCCGCCTACCGCGCCTCGCCCCGCTTCGCCGCCGACCGCGAGTTCTGGGCCGCGCACCTCGACGGGGTCGAGGCGCCGGACCTCGGAAGCGGTCCGGTCCGGCCGAGCCCCACGTTCATCCGCCGCACGGTCGCGCTCGACCCCGCCGCCGGCATCGGCGTGGAGGCCGTGCTCGCCGCCGTCGCGCTCTACGTCCACCGGCTCACCGGCGCGGGGGAGGTGGTGCTCGGGCTGCCGATGATGGGGCGGCTCGGCTCGGTCGCCGCGCGGGTGCCGGTCACCGCCGTCAACGTGCTGCCGCTGCGCGTCGCGGTGCGGCCGGCCGACTCGGTCGCCGAGCTGGTCGCCCGGGTCAGGGCCGAGGTGCGCACGGTCCGGGCGCATCAGCGGTACCGCGGCGAGGACATCCGCCGCGACCTGGGCCTCGTCGGCGGCGAGCGCCGCCTGGTCGGCCCGTGGGTGAACATCAAGCCGTTCGCGGCCACGCTGTCCTTCGCCGGCCACCCGGGCACGCCCCGCTACCTCTCGCCCGGCCCGGTCGACGACCTGTCCGTCACCATCGACGACCGGCTCACGTCCATCGTGCTCGACGCCAACCCGGCCCGCTACACGGAGTCCACGGTGGACGCCCACGCGGCCCGCCTGGCCGCGCTGCTGACGTCGTTCGCCGCGCTCGACCTCTCGGCCCCGACCGGCCGGCTGAGCCTGGGTCGCGACCCGGAGCCCGTCGCGCCGCAGCCGCTGCCTTCGGCGGGCGTGGACGAGCTGTGGCGCGAGCAGGCGCGCCGGACGCCGCACGGCGTGGCGCTGGTGCACGACGACACCTCCCTGACCTACGCCGAGCTGGACGCGCGGGTGGAGCGGCTCGCGGCGGACCTGCGCACGCGGGGCGCCGCGCCCGGGCGGACCGTCGCCGTGTGCCTGCCGCGCACCGCGGAACTGCTCGTCACGCTCCTCGCGGTGCAGCGCACGGGCGCCGCCTACCTGCCGCTCGACCCCGACTTCCCGGCCGACCGGCTCGCCTTCATGCTCGCCGACGCCGCGCCCGCGCTGCTGGTCGACGCCGGCGGGGTGCACGAGCGCGAGCCGGGGCGCCCGCTGCACGACGCCGCCTACGTCCTCTACACCTCGGGCTCCACCGGCCGCCCCAAGGGCGTCGTGATCACCCGCGGCAACCTCGTCAACTTCCTGCTCGCCATGCGCGAGGAGGTGCCGCTGGCGCCGGCCGACCGCCTGCTCGCCGTCACCACGGTGAGCTTCGACATCTCCGGCCTGGAGCTGTACCTCCCGCTGCTGACCGGCGCGGCCGTGGTCCTCGCCCCGAAGGAGACGGTCCAGGACCCGCGGGCGCTGGCCGGCATGGTCCGGCGCACCGGCGCGACCGTCGTCCAGGCGACGCCCACCCTGTGGCGCGAGCTGGTCGAGGCCCCGGGCGGGCCGGCCGCCCTGTCCGGCCTGCGGGTGCTGGTCGGTGGCGAGGCGCTGCCGCCGGACCTCGCCGCCGTGCTGCGCAAGCACGCCGCCTCCGTGACCAACCTCTACGGGCCGACCGAGACTACGATCTGGTCCACCGCCCACCGCCTCACCGACGACACGGTCAGCGTCGGCGCCCCGATCTGGAACACCCGCGCCTACGTCCTCGACGCCGCGCTGCGACCGGTCCCCGACGGCTTCCCCGGCGAGCTGTACCTCGGCGGCGCCGGCGTCGCCCGCGGCTACCTGGGCCGCCCCGGGCTGACCGCGGCCCGCTTCGTGGCCGACCCGTACGCGCCGGGCGAGCGCATGTACCGCACCGGCGACCTCGCCACCCGCCGCCCGGACGGCACCTTCGACGTCCTCGGCCGGGTCGACCACCAGGTGAAGCTGCGCGGCTTCCGCATCGAGCCCGGCGAGGTCGAGGCGGTCCTGGCCGCCGATCCCGCGGTCCTGCGCGCGGTCGCGATCGTCCGCGAGGACCGGCCCGGCGACCGCCGCCTCGTCGCCTACGCCGTCCCCGCCCCGGGCGTCGCCGTGGACCCGGCCGGGCTGCGCCGCCGCGCGGCCGAGGCCCTGCCGGACTACATGGTGCCCTCGGCCGTGCTGGTCCTCGACGCGCTGCCGAGCACGCCCAACGGCAAGCTCGACCGGGGCGCCCTGCCCGCGCCCGACTACGCCGGGGGCGTGCACGAGGCGGCCCGCACGCCGGAGGAGGAGCTGCTCGCCGGGGTCTTCGCCGACGTGCTGGGCGTGGCCGCGATCGGGCCGCGCGACGACTTCTTCGCCCTGGGCGGGCACTCGCTGCTCGCGGCGCGCGTCGTCGCCCGCGTCCGCGCGGTCTTCGGCGCCGACCTGACCCTGCGCGACGTCTTCGACGCGCCGACCGTGGCCACCCTGGCCGCCCGCGTCGCCGCCGCCGGATCGGGGCCGGCCCGGCCGCCGCTGCGCCCCGCCGCCGGCCCGGACGCGCTGTCCGCGGCCCAGCGACGGCTGTGGGTAGTGGAGCGCCTGGAGGGGCCGAGCGCCACCTACAACCTGCCGCTCGCGCTCGACCTCGACGGGCCGCTCGACCGGGCCGCGCTGCGCGCCGCGCTGGCCGACCTGGCCGCCCGGCACGAGCCGCTGCGGACCGTCTTCGCCGAGCGCGACGGCGAGCCGCACCCGGTGCTGCGCCCGGCCGCCGTCGAGCTGGTCGCCGTGGACGTCGCGCCCGACGGGCTCGACGCCGCGCTCGACGCCGCCGTGCGGGTGCCGTTCGACCTTGCCGCCGAGATCCCGCTGCGGGCCCGGCTCTTCGCGCTCGGGCCGCGGCGGCACGTCCTGCTGCTGCTCGTGCACCACATCGCCGGCGACGAGTGGTCGCTGACCCCGATGCTCGACGACCTCGCCACCGCCTACGCGGCCCGCGCCGGGGGCCGGGCGCCGGCCTTCGCGCCGCTGCCGGTCCGGTACGCCGACTACGCCGCCTGGCAGGCCGCCCTGCCGATCGACGCACACCTGGAGCACTGGCGGGCCGCCCTGGCCGGCGCGCCCGAGGTCCTGCGCCTGCCCACCGACCGCCCCCGCCCGGCCCGCCCGGCGCCGGCCGGCGGCACGGTCGCCTTCCCGATCCCGCCGGAGCTGGAGCGCGACCTGCGCGCCCTCGCCCGCCGGCACGGCGTCACGCTCTTCATGACCGTCCAGGCCGCGGTCGCCGCGCTGCTGTCCCGCCTCGGCGCCGGCGACGACATCACCCTCGGCACCCCGGTCGCCGGGCGCGGCGACGACGCCCTGGAGCGGCTCGTCGGCTTCTTCGTCAACACGGTGGTGCTGCGCACCGACGTCTCCGGCGACCCGACCTTCGCCGAGCTGCTGAGCCGGGTCCGCGCCGCCGACCTGGCCGCCCTGGCCCACCAGGACGTGCCCTTCGACGAGCTGGTGGAGGCGCTCAACCCGGGCCGCACCCTGGCCCACCACCCGCTGTTCAGCGTGATGGTCTCCTACCAGGCTCAGCTGCCCGCCGTCGCCGGCTTCCCCGGCCTGCGCGCCGAGCCGCGCCTGGTGCCCACCGGCACCGCCAAGTTCGACCTCACCTTCGACGTCGCCGAGCGGGCCGGGGGGCTGGCCGGGTCGCTGGAGTACCGCGCGGACCTGTTCGACCGGGCCACCGCCGAGTCCATCGTGGACCGGTTCCTGCGGCTGCTGGCCGCGGTGACCGGATCGCCCGAGGCGCGCATCGGCGCGGTCGAGCTGCTGTCGCGGGCCGAGCGGGCGGCGCTGGCCGGCGCCTGGCAGGGGCCGCGCCGGGACGTGCCGCCGCGCACCCTGGCGGGGCTGTTCGCCGAGCAGGTGGCCGCGCGGCCGGGGGCCGTCGCGGTCGAGGACGGGGACCGCTCGCTCACCTACGCGCAGCTCGACGCGCTGGCCAACCGGCTGGCCCGCACGCTGATCGGGGCGGGGGCGGGGCCGGAGCGCTTCGTGGCGGTACGGCTGCCGCGCTCCGCCGACCTGATCGTCGCGCTGCTGGCGGTGGCCAAGTCCGGCGCGGCCCACCTGCCGCTGGACCCCGCCCATCCGCGGGCCCGGGCGGCCGGCCAGGTCGCCGACGCCGCGCCCGTCGCCCTCGTCGCGGCCCCCGGGACGCAGCCGTTCCCCGGCGTGCCCGTGGTGACCGTGGCCGAGCTTTCCGGCGACGCCAGCGATCCCGGCGTCGCGGTGCGGGCGGAGCACCCGGCGTACGTCATCTACACCAGCGGCTCCACCGGCCGGCCGAAGGGCGTGGTCGTCCCGCACGCGGGCCTGGCCACGCTCGTCGAGAGCGTCCGCGCCGCCTTCGGGGCCGGGCCCGGCAGCCGGGTGGCCCAGTACGTGTCGCCCGCCGTCGACGTGTCCGTCAGCGAGCTCGCCGCCTCGTTGCTGTGCGGCGGGACGCTGGTCGTGGTGCCGCCGGAGGCCCGGCTGGGCGCCGAGTTCGGCGAGTTCGCGCGGGCGCACCGGCTCACCCACGCCGACCTTCCCCCGGCGCTGCTCACCGCGCTGCCGCAGACCGCGATCCCGGCCTCGGTCACGGTCGTCGTCGGCGGCGAGGCCACCCCGGCCGGCACGGTCGAGCGCTGGTCGCGCGGGCGCCGCCTGGTGAACGCCTACGGGCCGACCGAGGCGACCGTCACCGCGACCGTCTGGGCCGCCGCGCCGGGCGCCGGCCGGGTCCTCATCGGCCGCCCCGACCTCAACCGCACGGCCCACGTCCTCGACGAGCGGCTGCGGCCGGTGCCGCCCGGCGTCCCCGGCGAGCTGTACCTCGGCGGCGAGGGCCTGGCCCGCGGCTACCTCGGCGCCCCCGCGCGCACCGCCGAGCGTTTCGTGCCCGACCCGTTCGTGACGGGCCGCCGGATGTACCGCACCGGCGACCTCGTCCGCCGCACGCCGGCCGGCGACCTCGAGTTCCTCGGCCGCACCGACGACCAGGTGCAGATCCGCGGCTTCCGGGTCGAGCCCGCCGAGGTCGAGGCGGTGCTCGCGGCGCACCCGGCGGTCAGCCGGGCCGTGGTGCTCGCCCGCGGCCACCGCCTCCTCGCCTACGTCACCGGCAGCGCCGACGGGCTGCGCGAGTGGGCCGCCGAGCGCCTCCCGGGCCATCTCGTGCCCGCCGCCGTCATGGCGCTCGACGCGTTTCCGCTCACCGCCGCGGGCAAGGTGGACCGCGACGCGCTGCCCGAGATCGAGGCCCCGGCGCCGTCCTCGTCCGCGGCCCCGCGTACCGCCAACGAGCGCATCCTGGCCGGCCTGTTCGCCGACCTGCTGGGCGTGGCCGCGGTCGGCGTCGAGGACGGCTTCTTCGCCCTGGGCGGCGACTCGATCCTGTCCATCCAGCTGGTCTCCCGGGCGCGGGCCGCGGGCCTGCACATCGCGCCGCGGCAGGTCTTCGAGCACCAGAGCGTCGCCGCCCTGGCCCGGGTCGCCGCGCCCGTCGCGGCGGCGGCCCCGGCGGCCCCGGGCGTGGGCGCGGTGCCCGAGACCCCGATCATCGCCTGGCTGCGGTCCCTGCGCGCCGACGTCTCGCGCTACTCGCAGGCCATGCTGCTGCGCACCCCGCCGGGCGCGACCCGCGAGACGGTCGCGCGCGCCCTGGCGGCCGCGCTGGCCCCGCACGACATCCTCCGGGCCCGCCTCGACGCCTCCGGCGAGCGCTGGGCGCTCGTCGTGCCCGAGGCGCCACTGGACCTCGGCCTGCGCGTGGTCGCCGGGACCGGCGACGACTCCCTCGCCGCCGCGGTCGCGGCCGAGCGCGAGGCGGCGGCCGACCGGCTCGACCCGGCGGCGGGCGCCATGGTGCAGGCGGTCTGGTTCGACCGCGGCGCCGCGCCCGGGCGGCTGCTGCTCGTGGCCCACCACCTGGTGGTCGACGGCGTGTCCTGGCGCATCCTGGCCGAGGACGTCGCCGCCGCGGCCCGGGGCGAGGCCGTCCCGCCCGCCGGGACGCCGTTTCGCGCCTGGGCCCTCGCCCTGCAGACCGTCGCCGCCGACCCGGCCCCGTGGCGCTCGGCCCTCGCCGGCCCGGTGACCCGCCTGGGCGGGGTCCCGCTCGACCCGGCCCGGGACACCGCCGCCACCCTGCGGACCGTCACGGTCACCGCCGAACCCTCGCTGGCCGGGCCGCTGCTCACGTCGGTGCCCGACGCCTTCCGGGCCGGCGTCCAGGACGTCCTGCTGGCCGCCCTGGTCCTGGCCCTGGCCCGGCGCACCGGGGCGGCGGCCGAGCCGCTGGTCGCCCTGGAGTCCCATGGCCGCGAGGAGCAGGCGGTGCCCGGCGCCGACCTGGTCCGCACCGTCGGGTGGTTCACCAGCGAGTACCCGGTCCGCCTCCCGTCCGCCGCCGGCGGCCCCGCCGCCGTGGTCCGCGGCGTCAAGGACCGCCTCCGCGCCATCGCCGACGGCGGCCTCGGCTACGGCGTGCTGCGCCACCTGCGCACCCCCGCCGAGCTGCCCGACGCCGAGCCGGAGGTCCTGTTCAACTACCTGGGCCGGTTCGCGGCCGCCGCGGAGGCGCCCTGGGGGCTCGCCCCCGAGCTGCCGGCCGCGCACGCCGTCGCCGCCCCGGGCATGCCGGTCCACCACCGCCTCGCCGTGAACGCGTCCACGGTGGACACCGCCGACGGGCCGGTGCTGCGGGCCGAGTTCTCCTACCCGGCCGCCGCCCTCACCGACGCCGACGCCCGGCGGCTGGCCGACGACTGGTTCGCCGCGCTCGTCGCGATCCGCGCCGCCGCCGCGGCGCCGGGCGCGGGCGCCCTCACCCCGTCGGACGTGCCGCTGGCCGGCCTGAGCGCGGCGGACCTCGCCGTGCTGTCCGCCCGCTGGCCGGGCCTGGCCGATGTGCTGCCGCTGTCGCCGCTGCAGGAGGGGCTGTACTACCTCGCCGAGGCCGGTGGCGACGGCCCGGACGTCTACACCGTCCAGCAGGTCTACGCCCTCACCGGGGAGGTCGACGCCGCCCGCCTCCGCGCGGCCGCCGAGGCGCTGCTGGCCCGCTACCCGAACCTGCGGGGCGGCTTCGACCGGACCGCGTCGGGCCGGCCCGTGCAGGTCATCGCGGCCTCCGTCACCGTCCCGTTCGCGGAGGTCGAGGCCGCATCGCTGGACGCGCTCGCCGCCGAGGAGCGGCGCCGGCCGTTCGACCTGGCGGCGCCGCCGCTGCTGCGGTTCGTGCTCGCGACCGTGGCGCCCGGCGAGCACCGGCTGCTGGTCACCCAGCACCACCTGCTCATGGACGGCTGGTCGGGGCCGCTGGCCATGCGCGACCTGTTCGCCCTGTACGCCGGGGAGCCCGGCCCGGCGCCCCGGCCCTTCCGCGACCACCTCGCCTGGCTCGCCGCCCGGGACCGGGCCGCCGCCGAGGCCGCCTGGCGGGGCGCCCTGGACGGCTTCGACGAGCCCACGCTCGTGGCTCCCGGCGCGCCCGCGGTGGCCGCGCTGCCGGAGGTCGCCGAGGTCATCCTCGACGAGGCCGCGACGGAGGCGCTCGCCGGTGCCGCCCGGGCGTGCGGGCTGACGCTCAACACCGTCGTGCAGGGCGCCTGGGCGCTGGTGCTGCGCGAGCTGACCGGGCGCGACGACGTGGTCTTCGGCGCGACCGTGTCCGGGCGGCCGGCCGACCTGGCGGGCGCCGAGGACATGGTCGGGCTGTTCATCAACACGGTTCCCGTGCGGGTGCGGCCCCGGCCGGTGGACACCTGGGCCGGGTTCCTGGCCCGCCTGCAGGGGGAGCAGGCGGCGCTGCTGGACCACCAGCACGTGGGGCTGGCGGCCATCCAGCGGCTCGCCGGGGTCGGGGAGCTGTTCGACACGCTGACGGTGTTCGAGAGCTACCCGACCGGGGCGGCGGTGACGGACGTGCCGGGGCTGCGCATCGGCGGCGGGATCCCGGTCGACGCCACCCACTACCCGCTCAGCCTGGTCGTGGTTCCCGGGGCCCGGCTTCGGCTGCGGCTGGAGTACCGGCCGGACCTCGACCTGGGGCCGGACCGCATCCTCGCGCGGTTCGCGGCGCTGGTCCGCTCCTTCGCCGACGACCCGGACGCCCGTCTGCTCGATCTGTCCGCGGTGTCATCGGCCCTCGAGGGTCCTTCGGTGGTGGTCGGCGAGGGCACGATCGTGGACCGCTTCTTGGCGACGGTCGCGCGGACGCCGGATGCGGTTGCCCTGGCTCCGTGGACGTTCGCGGAGTTGTCGTCCCGGGTGGACCGTTTGGCGCGGTCGTTGGTGGCGCATGGTGCGGGTCCGGAGAAGGTGGTGGCTGTCCTGCTGCCCCGGTCGCCGGAGGCCGTGGTGGCGTGGTTGGCGGTGCTGCGTGCGGGTGCCATCTATCTGCCGATTGACGTCGACTATCCGCAGGACCGCATCGACTTCATCTTGGCGGATGCGCGTCCTGCGGTTGTGGTGACGCCGGGCTTTCCGCTGCTGGATGGCGTGCTTCCGGCCGCGATCAGTCCCCGCTCGGGTGCGTATCTGATCTACACGTCGGGTTCGACCGGTCGGCCGAAGGGTGTGTTGGTTGAGCATGCGAGCTTGCTGAACCTGTTTGAGCATCACCGGTTGCAGTTGATGGGTGACCGTCGTGAGGTCCGGGTGGCGCTTTCCGCGGCGATGGTGTTCGACACGTCGTGGGAGGGCGTGTTGTGGCTGGTTGCCGGGCACGAATTGCACGTCCTGGACGATGAGACGCGCCGGGATCCATCGTTGTTCGTGTCCTATGTAGACGAGCATCGGATCGACTTCCTGGATGTGACACCGTCGTTGGCGGGTCCGCTGCTGGCGGCGGGTCTGCTGGATGAGGGGCGGCACCGTCCCGCGATGGTGGCGCTCGGTGGTGAGGCTGCTGATGCGCAGGTGTGGTCGGCGTTGGGTTCGCGTGGGGTGAATCTTTACGGGCCGACTGAGTGCACGGTCGACACGTTGATGGCTTGGGTTGGTGAGCACTCGCGGCCGTCGGTTGGGCGGCCGATCGGCAATACCCGGGCGTATGTGCTGGATGGCTGGTTGCGGCCGGTGGAGATGGGTGAGTTGTACCTGTCGGGGGCGCAGTTGGGTCGTGGGTATCTGGATCGGCCGGGGTTGACGGCTTCGCGGTTCGTTGCTGATCCGTTTGTTGCCGGGGGGCGGATGTATCGGACCGGGGATTTGGTGCGGGTGGGGGCTGATGGGGGGCTCGAGTTTGTCGGGCGGGTTGACGATCAGGTGAAGATTCGGGGGTTCCGGGTTGAGCCTGGTGAGGTGGCCGCGGTGCTGGCCGAGCATCCGGACGTGGCGCAGGCCGTCGTCGTGGCGGTCGACGGGCGGTTCGTCGCCTACGTGGTCGGGGACGTCGGTGGGTTGCGGGAGTGGGCGCGGGTGCGGCTGCCGGAGTACCTGGTGCCGGCGGCGGTCGTGGCGCTGGATCGCATGCCGTTGACCGTGGCCGGGAAGGTGGACCGGCGGGCGCTGCCGGCGCCGGACTTCGCGGCCCTCGCCGGGGACGGCGGCGCGCCGCGGACCGCCACCGAGGAGATCCTCTGCGGGCTGTTCGGGGAGGTGCTCGGCGTCGCCGTGGTCGGCACCGGGGACGACTTCTTCGCGCTCGGCGGGCACTCGCTCACCGCGACCGCGCTCGCCGCGCGAGTGCGGGCGGTGTTCGGGGCGGCGCTGCCGGTCCGGGCCGTGTTCGACGCGCCGAGCGTCGCGCTGCTGGCCGCCCGGCTCGACCGGGGCGACGGCGGGGACGGCGGGCCGCCGCGGCTGGAGGCGCGGGAGCGGCCCGATCCGCTGCCGGTCTCGCCCGCCCAGCACCGGCTCTGGCTGGACCATCAGCTCAACGGGCCGGGGCCGACCTACAACGTGGCGTTCGCGCTGCGGCTCACCGGGGCGCTCGACGCCGGCGCGCTGCGGCTGGCGCTGCTCGACGTGCTGGAGCGGCACGAGGGGCTGCGTACCGTGTTCCCGACCGTCGACGGGCGGCCGGTGCAGCGGGTGCTGTCCGCCGTACACCCGGAATGGACCGTTGCCGAGTGCACCGGCGGCGAGCTGTCCGGCCGGCTCGCCGCGGCCGCGCGCCATGCCTTCGACCTCGCGTCGGAGCTGCTGGTCCGGCCGCACCTGTTCACCGTCGGGCCGGACCGGCACGTGCTGCTGCTCCTGCTGCACCACATCGTCACCGACGAGTGGTCCGAGGGGCGGCTGGTGGCCGACCTCGGCGCCGCCTACGGGGCGCGGGCGCGCGGCGCGGCGCCGGACTGGGCGCCCCTGCCCGTGCAGTACGCCGACTACGCCCTCTGGCAGCGCGACCTCCTGGCCGCCGACACCGGCGCGGCCCGGCAGCTCTCGTTCTGGCGCGAGGCCCTCGACGGCGTCCCCGCCGAGCTGGCCCTGCCGGTCGACCGGCCGCGGCCCGCCGCGCCCACCTACGCCGGCGGCATCGTCACCTTCGACGTGCCGGCCGAGACGCACCAGCGGATCCGGGCCGTCGCCCGGCGGGCCGGGGCCACCGTGTTCATGGTCGTGCAGGCGGCGCTGGCCGCGCTGCTGCACCGGCTCGGGGCCGGCGACGACGTGCCGCTCGGCAGCCCGGTCGCGGGCCGGGGCGACCAGCGCCTCGACGAGCTCGCCGGGTTCTTCGTCAACACCCTGGTCCTGCGCGCCGACGTCGCCGGGGATCCGACCTTCGCCGAGCTGCTCGCCCGCGTCCGCGCGGCCGACCTGGCCGCGTTCGGCCACGCCGACGTGCCCTTCGACCGGGTCGTCGAGGCCGTCAACCCGCCGCGGGCGCCCGGGCGCAACCCGCTGTTCCAGGTCATGGTCGCCTTCCAGCACGTGCCGGCCGAGGCGCCGGGCCTGCCCGGGCTGCGGACCGAGCCGGTGCCGGTCGACACCGGGGTCGCCCAGTTCGACCTCGGCGTGGTCGTCACCGAGCGGCACGGCGAGGACGGCCTGCGCGGCGCCGTCGAGTTCAGCGCCGACCTCTTCGACCGCGCCACCGTGGTCGCGCTGGCCGAGCGGTTCGTGCGGCTCCTCGCCGGCGCGGTCGCCGCGCCGGACCGGCGGGTCGGCGAGCTCGACCTGCTCACCCCGGCCGAGCGGCGCGCGATCGCCGGGGACTGGCAGGGCGTGCGCGCCCCGGCCGGGCCACGGACGCTGCCGGAGCTGTTCGCCGCGCGGGTGGCGGCCGACCCCGGCGCGGTCGCGATCGAGGACGGCCCGCTGCGCCTGACCTTCGCCGAGCTCGACGCCCGCACCGACCGGCTCGCGCGGCGGCTGGTCCGGCTGGGGGCCGGGCCGGAGCGGATCGTCATGGTGCTGCTGCCGCGCTCCGCCGACCTGTTCGCGGCCGAGCTGGCGGTCGCCAAGGCGGGCGCCGCGTACCTGCCGGTCGACCCGGCCTACCCGGCGGAGCGGGTCGCCCTGCTGGCCGCCGACGCCGAGCCGGTCCTGGTCGTCGCCGCCCCGGGCACGACCACGCTGCCGGCTGGGCTGCCGGTGGTGGACCCGGGCGCGGGGGACGAGGGTGGCGGAGCGCTGCCCGCGGCGAGGCCCGGCAACGCGGCGTACGTCATCTACACCTCCGGGTCGACCGGGCGCCCCAAGGGCGTGGTCGTGCCGCACGCCGGGATCGCCGACCTCTCCGACACCTTCGCCGAGGCGTGGCACGTGCGGGCCGGCGACCGGGTGGCGCAGTTCGCCTCGCCGAGCTTCGACGTCACCGTGGCCGAGCTGGCCGCGAGCGTGCTGCGCGGCGCCACCCTCGTCGTGGTGCCCGAGGCGGCCCGGGTCGGCGCCGCGTTCGCCGAGTTCGTGCGCGACCACGGCGTCACGCACTTCGCGCTGCCGCCCGCCGCGCTGGCCGCGCTGCCCGACGGGGTGGTGCCGCCGGGCGTGCGGATCATCGCGGGCGCGGACCGGCTCGCCGGGGACCTCGTGGACCGCTGGGCCGGTCGGCACCACATGCTCAACGCGTACGGCCCGACCGAGGCCACCGTCAACTCGACCTTCTGGGCCTGCGCGCCCGGCGCGCCGGTGCGCATCGGCCGGCCCGACCGCAACAAGCGCGCCTACGTGCTCGACGGCCGGCTGCGGGCCGTGCCGCCCGGCGTCCCCGGCGAGCTGTACCTCGCCGGCGCCGGGCTGGCCCGCGGCTACCTCGGCCGGGCGGGCCTCACCGCCGAGCGCTTCGTCGCCGACCCGTTCGCGGCGCCCGGCGGGGTGATGTACCGCACCGGCGACCTGGTCCGCTGGGACGCCGGCGGGCAGCTGGAGTTCCTCGGCCGCGCCGACGACCAGGTGAAGATCCGCGGCTTCCGGATCGAGCCCGCCGAGGTCGCCGCCGCGCTCGCCGAGCACCCCGCCGTCCGCCACGCCGCCGTGGTGGCCCGCGACGGCCGCCTCGTCGCCTACACCGAGGGCGGCGCCGAGGCCGGCGAGTTGCGCGCCTGGGCCGCCAGGCGGCTGCCCGAGCACCTGGTCCCGGCCGTGGTCGTGTCCATGGAGGCGCTGCCGCGCACAGCCGGCGGCAAGGTCGACCGGGCCGCGCTGCCCGAGCCGGTCGTCGACCGGACCTCCGAAAAGCCGGCCACGGTACGCCAGGAGCTCTTCGCCACCCTCTTCGCCGAACTCCTCGGCGTCGACGAGGTCGGCGTCGACGAGGGGTTCTTCGCGCTCGGCGGCGACAGCATCGTCGCGCTGCAACTGGTCGCCCGGGCCCGCGCCGCCGGGCTCGAGCTGTCCGCCCGCCAGGTCTTCGAGCACCAGTCCGTGGCCGCCCTGGCCGCCGTCACCGAGGCCGCCGCGGCGCCCGCCGCCGAGGCCCCGGACGCCGGCGTGGGCGCCGTGCCGCTCACCCCGATCGTGGCCTGGCTGCGCTCCCATGCCGCAGACGCCCTCGACACCTTCGCCCAGGCGCTGCTGCTGCGCGTGCCGGCGGCGCTCACCCGCGACGGCCTGACCGCGGCGCTGCGGGCCGTGCTGGAGCGCCACGACGCGCTGCGGGCGAGCTGGACCGGCGACGGCCTGCTCGTCCCGCCGCCCGGCGGCCCGGACGCGGCCACGCTGCTGCGGATCGCGCCCGGCGGGCTGGGCGACCTCGCCGCCGAGCACGCCGCGGCCGTGCGCCGGCTCGCCCCCGCCGGCGGGCGCATGCTGCAGGCGGTGTGGTTCCCCGGCGAGCGGCGGCTGCTGCTCGTCGCGCACCACCTCGTCGTCGACGGCGTGTCCTGGCGCATCCTCGCCGGGGACCTGGCCGTCGCCGCCCGCGGTGGCGCGCTGCCCCCGGTCGGCACGTCCCTGCGCATCTGGGCAAGCGGCCTCGCGCGGGCGCGGACGGCGCAGCAGCTGCCGTACTGGCTGTCTACCTTGGACGGTGCCGACGAGTCTATCGGCACCCGGCGCGTCGAGCCGGGCCGCGACACCGTGGGCGGGCTGCGCGAGCGGGTCCTGCGGCTGCCCGCCGAGGCGACCCGGCCGCTGCTCAGCACCGTGCCCGAGGCCTTCCACGCCGGGGTCCAGGACGTGCTGCTCGCCGGCCTCGCGCTCGCGATCCGCCAGTGGCGCCCGGCCACGGCCCGGCGCGGCGTGCTGCTGCGGCTGGAGGGCCACGGCCGGGAGGAGCACCTCGTCCCCGGCAGCGACCTGAGCCGCACCGTCGGCTGGTTCACCATCGAGTACCCGGTCCGCCTCGACCCCGGCGGCGACGACCCGGCCACCGCGCTCAAGCGGGTCAAGGAGCAGCTGCGTGACGTGCCCGACCGTGGTGCCGGGTACGGGCTGCTGCGGTACCTCGACCCGGCCGCCGGCGCCGCCCTGGCCGCCGCGACCGGGCCGGAGATCCTGTTCAACTACCTCGGCCGGCTCGCCGCCGGGTCCGGCGACGACGGCGCCGACTGGGTCGCCGCGGCCGAGGGGGACGCGCTCGGCGACGGCCTCGACCCGGCGTTCCCGGCCGGGCACCCGCTGGAGATCAACGCCGGGACGCTGGACCTGCCGGGCGGGCCCGAACTGGACGTGCGCATCGCGTACCTCGACGGCGTCCTCGACGCCGCCGACGTGGACCGCCTCGGCGAGCTGTGGCTCGCCGCGCTGGACCGGCTGCGCGCCGCGGCCGCCGCGCCGGGCGGCGGCGGGCACACCCCATCCGACCTGAGCCTGGTCAGCCTGAGCCAGGACGAGATCGACGAGTTCGAAGACGAGTGGAGGACCGTGTGACCAGCCCGGGCGGACTGCAGGACATCCTGCCCCTGTCGCCGCTGCAGGAGGGCCTCTACTTCCTGTCGTCGTACTCGGCCGGCGACCCCGACGTCTACGTGGTCCAGCAGGTGCTGACCCTCGACGGGCCGCTGGACGCGGTCCGGTTGCGGGCGGCGGCCCAGGCGGTCCTCGACCGGCACGCCAACCTGCGCGCGGCGTTCCGCCCCCGCAAGGCCGGCCAGCCCGTGCAGCTGGTCCCGTCCTCGGTGCCGGTGGCCTGGTCGGAGGTCGACGCCGCCGACGCGGACGAGGTGGCCGAGGCGGAGCGCCTTCGCCCCTTCGACCTGGGCCGGCCGCCGCTGCTGCGGTGGGCGCTGGTCCGGCTCGGCCCGCAGCGGCACCGGCTGATCCTCACCGCGCACCACATCCTGCTCGACGGCTGGTCCGCCCCGCTGCTCGTGCGCGACCTGCTCACCCTCTACGCCGGGGCGCAGCCGCCGCGGCCCCGGCCGTACAAGGAGTACCTCGCCTGGGTGGCCCGCCAGGACCGGGCCGCGGCCGAGCGGGCCTGGCGCGAGGCCCTGACGGGCGTGGAGGAGCCGACGTTGGTACGGCCCCAGCCCGCCCAGCCCGTCGCGGCCGAGCCCGAGACGATCGAGCGGACCGTCGACGCGCGGCGCCTGGCCGCCCGCGCCCGGGCCCTCGGCGTCACCGTCAACACCGTCGTGCAGGGCGCGTGGGCGCTGGTGCTGCGCGAGCTGACCGGCCGCGACGACGTCCTCTTCGGCGCGACCGTGTCCGGGCGGCCGGCCGACCTGCCGGGCGCGCAGGACATGGTCGGGCTGTTCATCAACACGCTGCCGGTGCGGGTCCGGCCCCGGCCGGCCGATACCTGGGGCGCGTACCTGGGCCGGCTGCAGGCGGAGCAGGCCGCGCTGCTGGACCACCAGCACGTCGGGCTGGCCGCGGTCCAGCGCCTGGCCGGCGTCGGGCCGCTCTTCGACACGCTGCTCGTGTTCGAGAGCTACCCGCTGGACGCCGACGGGCTGCGCGCGCTGGAGCAGGCAGCCGGGCTGCGGCTGGCCGCGGTCACCGGACGGGACGCCACCCACTATCCGCTCACCCTGACCGTGGTGCCCGGCGAGGACCTGGTCCTCGGCGCCGAGTACCGGCCTGACGCGTTCGACCGCGCCGCCGCCGAGCGGGTCCTGGACCGCCTCGCAGCCCTGTTGTCCTCCTTCGCCGACGACCCGGACGCCCGCCTGCTCGACCTGTCCGCGGCGTCATCGGCCCTCGACGGCCCGGTAGTGGCGGTCGGCGAGGGCACGATCGTGGACCGCTTCCTGGCGACGGCTGCCCGTGTGCCGGATGCGGTCGCCTTGTCCCCGTGGACGTTCGCGGAGCTGTCGTCCCGGGTGGACCGTCTGGCCCGGTCGCTGGTGGCGCATGGTGCCGGTCCAGAGAAGGTCGTGGCTGTCCTGCTGCCCCGGTCGCCGGAGGCCGTGGTGGCCTGGCTGGCGGTGCTACGTGCGGGTGCGGTGTATCTGCCGGTCGACGTCGACTATCCGCAGGACCGCATCGACTACATCCTGGCGGATGCTGGTCCGGCAGTGGTGGTGACGCCGGACTTTCCGCTGCTGGATGGTGAGCTTCCGGCCGCGATCAGTCCCCGCTCGGGCGCCTATCTGATCTACACGTCGGGTTCGACCGGTCGGCCGAAGGGTGTGTTGGTCGAGCATGCGAGCTTGCTGAACCTGTTCGAGCATCACCGGCAGCGACTGATGAGGGACCGTCAGCGCATCCGGGTCGCGTTGTCGGCGGCTACCGTGTTCGACACGTCGTGGGAGGGCGTGTTGTGGCTGGTTGCCGGTCACGAGTTGCACGTGCTGGATGACGAGACGCGCCGGGACCCCGAGTTGTTCGTGTCCTATGTGGACGAGCATCGGATCGACTTCCTCGACGTGACGCCCTCGTTGGCGGGCCCGCTGCTGGCGGCGGGTCTGCTGGGGGAGGGGCGGCATCACCCGGCGATGGTGGCGCTCGGTGGTGAAGCGGCCGATGCGCAGGTGTGGTCGGCGCTCGGCTCGCGTGGGGTGAACCTCTACGGGCCGACCGAGTGCACGGTCGACACCCTGATGGCTTGGGTTGGTGAGCACGGCTCGCCGTCGGTTGGGCGGCCGATCGGCAATACCCGGGCGTATGTGCTGGATGGCTGGTTGCGGCCGGTGGAGATGGGTGAGTTGTACCTGTCGGGGGCGCAGCTGGGGCGCGGATATCTGGATCGGCCGGGACTGACGGCCTCACGGTTCGTTGCCGATCCGTTTGTTGCCGGTCAGCGGATGTATCGGACCGGGGATCTGGTGCGGGTGGGGTCCGATGGGGGGCTCGAGTTTGTCGGGCGGGTTGACGATCAGGTGAAGATCCGCGGGTTCCGGGTTGAGCCGGGTGAGGTGGCCGCGGTGCTGGCCGAGCACCCGGACGTGGCCCAGGCCGTGGTGGTTGTCGTGGACGGGCGGCTCGTCGCGTACGTGGTGGGCGCCGCCGGCGGGCTGCGGGAGTGGGTCTCGCGGCGGGTGCCCGACCATCTGGTGCCGGCGGCCGTCGTGGCGCTGGATCGCATGCCGTTGACCGTGGCCGGGAAGGTGGACCGGCGGGCACTGCCGGCGCCGGACTTCGCGGCGATGAGCGGGCGGCAGCGGCCGCGCACGGTGGCCGAGGAGGTGCTCTGCGGGCTCTTCGCCGAGGTGCTCGGGCTCGTGTCGGTCGGGGTCGAGGACAGCTTCTTCGGGCTCGGCGGCGACAGCATCGTGAGCATCCAGCTCGTCGCCCGGGCGCGGGGCGCGGGGCTGCGGATCACCCCGCGGCAGGTCTTCGAGCTGCGGACCGTCGGCGCGCTCGCCGCCGTGGCCGAGCCGATCGGGGATGCGCCCGTCGCCGACGGCAGCGGGATCGGGGCCGTGCCGCTCACGCCCGCGGTGGCCTGGCTGCTCGGGGCGGGGCCGCACCGGCGGTACAGCCAGTCCATGGTGTTCCCGGAGCCCGCCGGGCTCACGGTGGACGGCCTGCACAGCACCGTGCAGGCCCTGCTCGACCGGCACGACCTGCTCCGGGCGCGGCTGAGCGCGGCCGGGCTGGTCGTGCCGGCGCAGGGGGCGGTCGCCGCCGCCTCCGTGGTCCGGATCGGGGCCGGGGCGGTCGAGGACGAGGTGGCGGCCGCGGCCGACCGGCTCGACCCGGCCGCCGGGGTGATGCTGCAGGTCGTCTGGTGCGGCGCGCAGCTCGCGTTCGTGGCCCACCACAGCGTCGTGGACGCCGTGTCCTGGCAGATCATCGGGGCCGACCTGGCGGCCGGCGGCGCGCCGGAGCCGGCCGTCGCGGGCACGTCCTTCCGGGAGTGGGCGGCGGGGCTCGGCAAGGCCGCGGCGGGGGAGCAGCTGGAGCACTGGCTGGAGGTGCTCGGCGGGGATCCGGAGCCGCCGCTCGGGGCGCGGGCCGTTGACCCGGGCCAGGACACCGTCGCCACCGCGCGGACCGTCACCGTCGAGCTGGACGCGGCGCGCACCGCC
>NZ_JBFAZW010000078.1:0-55358 GCF_040682015.1 Dactylosporangium sp. NPDC051485 | reverse complement strand
GCCCCCGGCGGCCGCCCCCGTGTTCAAGCCCGGCCGGGGCGGCCCGGGGGGGGCGGACCCGGACCGGTCCGCGCACGCGCCGGGCGTACGGGTCGCCGCGGTGATCGACCCGACGGGCGCCGGCGACGCGTTCGCGGCGGGCTTCCTGGCCGCGTGGCTCGGTGGCGCCGACCCGGAAACCGCCCTGCTGCGGGGCAACGAGCTCGGCGCCGACGCGGTGGCCCGGCTCGGCGGCCGCCCCTGAGTCGCTGACCCGGCGCAGGCACTGCCCCCTGACCTGGCCAAGGTCCTACCGGCGGGCCTTACTCGGCGTCGATGACCTTGTGCTCGCCCTCGGTCAGGGCATGCCCCGGATCCGGGTGCGAGGTGGCCCGCCGGCGCAGCCGATTCCGCCACAGCCGGTCCTTGCGGGGCGGGGCGTCGTTGGCCAGGAGCACGGCGATCATCGGCAGCCCCACGGCCCCGGCGGTGCACAGCGACAGCCAGAGCCAGAGCAACGGCGGGCGGGTCGCGACGAGGATCGCCGCGACCACCACGCAAGCGGCGCGCACCAGCATCATCAGGACATACCGCAGCTCACGGGCACGGAGCTCCTGTTCGGGGCTGCGCGCCGCGTCTGTGATCAGCTGCGGTCGTTCCCTGCGGGCCATTAACCCGAGTCTGCCACGATTGGGGAAACGATGGTGCGTCAGATGCCCGTGGGCCTGGTGGCCGCCTTCGCCTCCGCCACGGCCTGACCCTGCTCGCGCGAGGTCGTGCCGGTGGCCAGCAGGTCGCGGATCTCGGTCAGGAGGCGGATCTCCTCGCTCGGGGCCTCGGGCTCGGGCACGATGCCCCGCTTGCGGCGCTCGGCGAGCTTGTTCATCGGCAGCATGACCAGGAAGTAGACGGTGGCCGCGGTGAGCAGGAAGGTGATCACGGAGTTGACGAAGCCGGGCCAGTCCAGGACCTGCTTGCCGATCCTGAGACCCTGAGCGTCCTGCACGCCGATGCCGCCGGTCAGCTTGATCAGCGGCTGGAGAAACCCATCGGTGAACGCGGTGACGACGCCGTTGAAGGAGGCGCCGATGACGACGGCTACGGCAAGTTCGATGACGTTGCCACGTGAGATGAAATCCCGGAAACCCTTGAGCACGTAGGCACCTTACGACCGCACGGGGCATGGCGCAGCATCCGTTCTCCCCCTTTTTCCGCGCCCGTGAGACGGTTGCACGACGTGGCTGGCTTGGTCGAGCAGGTCGCGGCGCGCGCTCTGGCACCACCTCGTCTGGCCCGCGCGCCTGCGCGCCCCCGGGCAGCCGGCTGCCCGGCCTGTTGCGGTTTTTCACAGCGACCCCCATGTGGCGTGACCTCACCCGATCGTCAGGGCGATGATGAGCGAAACGAAGCGGGGAGAGCCGATGATCCAGCTCCTGGCGCCCGACGGCACGCTGCGTGAGGACGAGCGGGCACCACTCGACGTGACCCCTCGGCTGTGCCTGGACCTGTTACGCGACATGGTCCTCGCCCGGCGCTTCGACACCGAGGCGCTGGCCCTGCAGCGCCAGGGTGAGCTCGGCCTGTGGCTGATGTCGCTCGGTCAGGAGGCGGCCCAGGTCGGCTCGGTGCGCGCCCTCGCGCCCGGCGACTACGTCTTCCCCAGCTACCGCGAGCACGCCGCCGCCTACTGCCGCGGCCTCGGCCCGGCCGAGCTGCTGGCCCAGTGGCGCGGCGTCCAGCACGGCGGCTGGGACCCGGCCCGCTACCGCTTCCACATCTACAGCCTGGTGCTCGGCACGCAGGCACTGCACGCGGCCGGGTACGCGGTCGGCGTCGGCCTCGACGGCGCCGACGAGGCCGTCCTGTGCTACTTCGGCGACGGCGCCAGCAGCCAGGGCGACGTGAGCGAGGCGCTGAACTGGGCCGCGGTCGCCAACGCACCGCTGATCTTCTTCTGCCAGAACAACCAGTGGGCGATCTCCACCGCCACCAGCCGCCAGATGGCCGCGCCGCTGCACCGCCGGGCCGAGGGCTTCGGGCTGCAGGCCCACCTGGTCGACGGCAACGACGTGCTCGCCGTGCACGCCGTCACCAAAAGAGCCGCGGATTCGGTACGGCGCGGAGGCCCCCCGGTCTTCATCGAGGCCACGACCTACCGCATGGCCGGCCACTCCACCTCGGACGACCCGCGCCGCTACCGCTCCGACGACGAGGTCGACGCCTGGCGCGAGCGCGACCCGATCACCCGCCTGAACCGGCTCGTGCGCGCCCGCGGCTGGGCCGACGAGGCCTTCTTCGACACCCTCGACGCGGAGGCGGACGACCTCGCGACACAGACCCGGGCCGCCTGCCTGTCCCTGCCCGACCCACAGATCCCGGACATGTTCCGCGCGGTCCTGTCCCACGAGACGGACCTGCTGCGCGAGCAGCGAGAGTGGCTGGAGAAGTACCACACCTCGTTCACCGCCCGCTGACGAAACCCTCCCGCGGGCCGGCGAGGCAGGGCAAGACGCCGGCATGGCCAACGGGTACCTCACCCGCAGCCCGCTCGCGCTGCCGATCGGCATGACGCTCGCCCAGGAGGTGCCGCAACCCTAGACGCAGGAGTCCGACCCGGTGCCCGTGCAGGCGGACCTCGGCTTCCGGTGTCGTCACTCAGCCCGTCCTCATCAGATCGGCGATCGACCGGCCGTCACGCGCACCCCACTCCGCCATGCGATCGACATGCCGTTCGAACGCGGCGGTCAGCGTGTCGGCGCGCCGTTCGAGAAATGCGGCGGGTGACGGCTTGGCCAGCAGGCTCTGGGCCTTTGCGTCGAGCAGGTGGCTCTCGGCCACCTCAGGCGATGCCTTGGCCAGTTCCGTCCGCAGGGTTGAGGCCGGGCCGGGGGCGGCGATGACGCGGTTGGCGAAGGTGCCGACCAGAGCGAGGTCGGAGTTGTCGAAGATCGGCCGTAGCGGGCTGCCTTCGTCCAGCAGCCGGGCGATGTCGACCGGCGTGCCAGTTGCGGGATCGCGCGGCTCGGCGGACAACAGGCAGAGGGCATTGATCTTGGCCATCGCCTGGTTGAAGTGCACCTTGTCGAGCTCGGCGGTGAAGCGGGTGTGCGCGGGCACCCGTTCGAGCAGGGCGCCGGCGGCCGCCACCGGATTCGGGCGCTGCACCGCGCTGATCTGCCCGCGCATGTCGGCGACGCTCTGGCCGCGCGCACGGGTGCCGACCACCGCGCCGCGCCAGACCCAACGTCGCAGCAGTGTCGCCGCGCGGCCCTCCGGGGCGCCGTGCAGCCTGACGAAGCGGACGAGCACCGGGATCACATTGGCGTACGGCAGCAGCCTCACGTGCGGAATCTCGGCCACGTCCCGCAGAAACGCGACCACGTCCCGCAGGTTCGCGGCCAGCGCGCTGAACGTCTCGGTCTGGTCCTCGGCCGACTCGAACTCGCCCGCGAAGTCGGTGCGGAAGATGTCGCCACCGCGGTAGGCAAGCACGCACTGCAGCACGAGTTGGTCGTCGAGCGCGCCGAACCCGAGTTCGGCCGGCACGCGGCCGATCGCCGCCAGGGTCAGCGGCGCGTCCGGCGGTCTGGGAGTGCAGGGCCTGGAAGATCTCGGCCTTCGTGAGCCGCTTTCCGGCATCGTTCATCCGGGTGAAGATGTCCAGCAGCGGCTTCTCGTCGTCGGTGGTGACCACGTACGCGGGGATCTGGTATTCCCGGATCGCCTTCGCCGCCTGTTCCGCCAGCTTGAGCTGCTCGTCCGAGAGCCACTCGCCATTTTCCCGCATCCAGCGCAGCAGGGTTGCGGTATCGAGCAGGAAGCTGACCGGGATCCAGGTGTTGGGCGGCTGCTGCCGAGTGCCCGCGGTGTGGAACTCGCCGGAGCCCAGGTCCAGATGCACCCGGAAGCGCAGGTCCGTGGCGGTGTGCGCCGCGATCAGGGCGCCGACGAGCGAGGTGATGCGCTGCTGGCCGTCCACCACCCACAAGGCCGAGTCGAGCTCTGGCGCCTCGATGGTCAGCGGCCCGACGTGGAGCATATGAGCGGGCGCGGGGCGTCGCCACAGCAGGAGGTTGCCGATCGGGAAGCCGCGGAGAATGCTGTCGAACAGCTTGACGACGTCGCCCGACTCCCACCTGAATCCCCGCTGGAACTGGGGAATCCGAACCACACCGCGCTGGACGTCGCGAACCAGATCCTCCGGGGTGCGCTGTTCGATCCGCGGCCGCTCGAGCGTTGCCATGTCACCTCCAGCCTCGAGTGCCCCAAGCGTAGTCGTGAGGTACGGCGAATCACGGGACGATCGCGGCGCCCCGCGGGCAGGATGTCGGCATGGCCATCACGCCACCGGTCGATGATGCGGCGAACGCGGGCGGTGGCGGGAGCCGTGGCCAGCACGGTCGTCTCCCACTGGCGGACCTGGGCCGAGCACTCGGCGATCATCGGCATCGCGGGGGTCCCGGAGCGGCGCAGACGCGGTGCCCGGGTCAGCGGGGAGCCGGCGCTCGGTGATCGTGGCCGTTCCGCGTACGGGCCGGCCTTCATGCATGGTGATCGTCTGGGATGGCCGGAGATCACGCCACGCCGCCGGAGTCAGGGGTGCCAGGCGGACCGGGCCCGTCGCTCCCGGGGCCAGCTCCGGCGCGTTCTCGACCCAGATCCGGGCGACGAGCAGGTTGGGGTGTCCATCGGGCATGTACTGCCCGATGTGCCACAGCGGCCGCAGCACACCCTTCCCGGGTACCGACAGCCGCCGGCCACCATCGGCGGGCGGCACGAGCGTCAGGTCGGCCCGGATGACCCCGTGGACGCTTTCAAAGCGCCGCCAATGGCACCAGGCCGCCACGTCGGCCAGCCACAGCGACTCCGCGACCTCGATCAGCAGATCCCACCACGCCGTATCGGCGGGCCACTCGAGGTCGGCGAGGAGATCGAGGGCGGCCGCCCACTCGTTGTGCTGCAGGTACTCCCGGACGTCGGCAACCGTCAGCCCGGCCTCATTGCTCGCGCTCGCGGACACCACGGCTGCCGCTCGGCTCAACAGCTCGGCAACATCCACTCCAGCATTGTGCCGACGACACCGCCCGCCAGGCGACACGCAGCCGCCGGCGGCGCTCGCTCATGGCCGCGATGAACTCGCGGGCGGCCGAGGAACCCCTGCCGCGAACTTTCGCCGCGATCGGCCCCTCCGCCGAGTCCGTTTTCGCACTCGCGGTGAAGGACGGGCCACTTGGAACGTGCAATCAAGTGGCTCCGACGAGGTCAGTAGTGGTAGTCCCGGATCAGGCCCTGCAGGTCGCCGCTCATCCGGGCCAGCTCGGCGCTGGCCCGCTTGGCCTCGGCGATGCCCGCCGCGGCGGTCTGGGTGGCCGTCGCGATGCCGGAGATGTTCTCGGCGATGTGTTCGGAGCCGGTCGCGGCTTCAGAGACGCCGCGGTTCATCTCGTTGGTGGTCGCGCTCTGTTCCTCGACCGCGCTCGCGATGGTGGTCTGGTAGTCGTTGATCCGGCCGATCACCCTGGTGATCTGCTCGATCGAGGTGACCGCCGCCCCGGTGTCGTGCTGGATCGCCTCGACCCGCCGTGAAATGTCCTCGGTCGCCTTCGCCGTCTCGTGCGCCAGTTCCTTGACCTCGTTGGCCACGACGGCGAAGCCCTTGCCGCTCTCTCCCGCGCGGGCGGCCTCGATGGTGGCGTTGAGCGCGAGCAGGTTCGTCTGCTCGGCGATCGAGGTGATCACCTTGATCACGTTGCCGATCTTCGCCGAGGACTCGCCGAGTTTGGCTACCGTCTCGTTCGTCTCGCTGGCGAAGCTCGCCGCGTCGTGGCCGACCCGCGCCGCCTCGTTGGCGCTCTGCGCGATCTCCCGGATCGACGCGCCCATCTCCTCGGTGCCGGACGCGACCGTCTGGACGTTACGCGACACCTGCTCGGCGGCGGCGGAGACCAGGTCCGCCCGGTCCCGGGCCTGCTCGGCATTGGCCGACACCTGCTCGCTGGTCACGGTCAGCTGCTGCGCGGCCGATGCCAGCGTCTCGGCGTTGCCCGCCACGGCCCGCACCAGGTGCAGGGTGCGGTCCAGCTCGTCGTTGAACGCGCCGCCCAGCGCCTGCAGCTCGTGGGTCCCGGCCGGGGCCAGCCGGAAGCTGAGGTCGTTCTGGTCGCGGCTGCGCAGCGCCGTCGTGTAGCGCACGACGACCTTGCCGACCTTGGCGCTGTAGAGGTAGACCACCGCGCCCATCGCCAGCGGCAGCAGCACCGCCAGGCCGACCAGCAGCTCGATCGAGGTCCGGGTGGCGCTGCGCGCGTCTCGCACCGCCTGCGCCGCGCGGTCGTCCAGCAGCGTCTCGAACTTCCGGATGGGATCGGCGACCGCGGCGTAGTCCTGGTCGTACTTGGCGTCGAACACGATCGACCGGGCCAGGTCGCGCTTCGCCTGGCCGCCCAGCGCCTGGTCCTCGGGGGTGAGCTGGACCTGCGCGACCGCGGGCGGCATGTCCTGCACGGCAACGCCGGCGGCCTCCAGCATCAGCCGCTGCGAGCGGGCCTCGGTCCGCATCATCGCGTCGGAGTCCGTCTTCGACTTGTCCACCAGGGCCAGCTCGTCGCTGAGCGCGCCGAGTCCGCGCAACTGGGCGACCACCCGCTCCATGGTCTTCGTCTGGTCGATCTCGCGCCAGTAGTTGTCGAGGTGCTTGCGGTCACCGGTGGCGGCGTAGCTGCGCATCTCGGTCGCCAGCCGGTCGTTCGCGCCGTCCATCTCGACCGCGAGCGCCTTGAACCGCGCCTGGCGCTCGTACGCGGCGTCCTGGCGCTGGACCGCGCCGTGGACCATCCACACGGCCAGCACGAGCAGGCCGGTCATCAGCAGCAGGATCCCGGCGGCGGCGCGGTTGACCGTGGACTGCCGCAGGCTCCGGTGGTGCGACGTCGCCACAACCAGCACCTTTCGGTGAGCACGTCCGGAGCGGACGCGGACACTCTGGTGTTCGGCCAGGCCGCCGGATATGTGAGGATAGTGGGGCCTTTTTCCAGATCACGCGCGCACCCGCCGTGCGCGGTCCACAGCTGCGTGCGCGACACAACGGCTGTGGTCGCGTCCTGCCGGGGTTGAGGGAGGATGTCGGTATGCCGTTTTCGTTGCCGATTCCCGCTGAGGCGAATGCACTGCTGGATCGTGACGCGTTAGCGCTGGTGGCGGGCCTAACTCTTGATCAACAGATCACGTTGGAGAAGGCGTTCACCTCGCCGTGGGTGCTGGCGCAGCGGCTCGGGCACGAGCCGACCGCGCAGGAGCTTGCCGACTTCGACGCGCAGGCGCTGGTGGAGGTCTTCGCCGCGCCCCCGGCGTTGCATCGCTTCCCGAAGGCGATGGCGGCCCGGGTGCAGGAGGTCTGCCGGGTGATCGTCGACCGGTACGACGGCGACCCGGCCGGGATCTGGGCCGGTGTCGCCGACGGCGCGGAGTTGCTGCGGCGGGTGCTGGAGTTGCCGGGGTTCGGCAGGCAGAAGGCGCAGATCTTCGTGGCGCTGCTGGGCAAGCAGTGCGGGGTGCGGCCCGAGGGCTGGCGGGAGGCCGCCGGCGGGTACGGCGAGGAGGGCTCGTTCCGGTCGGTCGCCGACATCGTGGACCAGGACTCGCTGATCAAGGTGCGGGAGTACAAGAAGCAGATGAAGGCCGAGGCGAAGGCCACGAAGGGCGGCTGACCGGCCACGGCCGCACGCGTCAGTCCGACCCGCTCGGCAGCGGGGCGCCGGTCTTCAGGCCGCTCAGGATCCGCGACCAGGCGTCGTCGCGCTCCGGGTCGGCCGCGCGGTCCACGTCGTCGCAGGTCAGAATCTGCCCGACCGAACGTGCCGCCGACTTGAGTGCGGCTTGGGATGTGAAGGGAGAACCCCGGTGGCGGACCTGCAGGAGCTGATCGGCGAGCTGGAGGCGCAGGAGGCGCGGCTGGTGCTCGGGCGCTTCGACAACGACGACGCGTGGACGCTCGGCTGCCTGCTGGTCGAGGTGGCCAAGGAGCGCGGGCTGGCGATCACGATCGACGTGCGCCGCGGCGGGCAGCAGCTGTTCCACGCGGCCCTGCCCGGCACCGCGCCCGACAACGACCGGTGGATCGAGCGCAAGATCCGGGTGGTGGAGCGGCTGCACGCCTCCTCCTACCTGGTCGGGCGGCGGCTGGCGGCCAAGGGGGCCGCGTTCGACGCCGGCTACGGGGTCGACCCCGCCGACTACGCCACCCACGGCGGCGCGTTCCCGATCCGCGTCCACAATGTGGGCGTCGTCGGGGTGGTGACGGTCTCGGGCCTTCCCCAGGCCGACGATCACGCGCTGGTGGTGGAGGTGCTCGGGCGCTTCCTCGATCGCGTGTCGTGATGCCGACAAGCGCGCCGGGGCGGCAGGCCCCACCATGCCGCGTGTGAATACACGCATCGCGATGTCCGCCGCCGTGCCGGCGCTGCTGCTGTCGGCCGCCCTTGCGGGCTGCTCCGACGATACGACCGACGACAGCGCGGCGCCGCCCGCACAGGCCCCCTCCAGCGCGGCCGCCGCGGCGAGCTCCAACGCGCCGAGCAGTGCCGCGCCGTCGGCGAAGACGTCCGCGAAGACGTCCGCGGCCGCGGGCTGCCCGGTGACGGCGGCCGTGCTGGAGAAGGCGTTCAAGGCCAACGCCGAGGTCGCCGGGGCGCTCGTGCTGGGCAAGGGGCTCACGAACGTCAGCTGCTACCAGGGCTGGGCCACGGCGGTGACCCAGCCGACCAACGTCGACACGGCGGTGGTGCTGTTCAAGTACGACACCGCCAAGAAGGCCTGGGCCGCGCTCATCGGCGGCACCGACGGCGTCTGCCGGGACACCGTGCCCGCGGATGTCGCGACACATCTCGCGGGTTGCCAGAACTAACCCGATCGAGTGTCGTAAATTGCTTTGGTGAGATACACATTCCTCGCCGTCCTCGCCGGAGCGGCCGCCACCCTTGCGGCCTGCTCCGGCGGGCCGACGAACCACGCCAACCCGCCCGCCGTGCCCACCGCCGAGCAGGGTTCGCCGCCGCCGCAGACCGGACCGGCGCCGCTGAAGCCCGGCGCGAGCCCCGCCCACGGGTGCCCGGTCGACGCCGCCGCCCTGGAGAAGGCCCTGACCGCCAACGGCGAGGCCGCGGCGGCCGTGCAGCTCGGCAAGGGGCTCACCGACGTGAGCTGCGCCCAGGGTTACGCCGCCGCCCGCACCGAGGGCGACCGCCAGGTGCTCCTCTTCCAGTTCGACAACGCGCAGGCGCGCTGGGCGTTCGCCGGGATCAAGTGCGAGCAGGCCCCCGCCGCGATCCGCGCACAGTTGCGGACGTGCGCCTGACCTCCTGCCGTATCACCTGCGGCACCCCTGGCAGTTCGTCCGGCTTTATGGTCATATTGAGCATGGAGCGTGAAGCACTGCTCCGGCTTCTCGCCGAGGAGCCCGGGGCTGCGTTCGAGGCGTGCGGCGCCGCGATCCGCGCCGGCGCCGAATACGTCGTGTGGGACCACACCGTGCCGGCCCACGAGCTGGCGCGCAGCTACTCGCGACGGGCCCAGCACATGGCGAAGATCGGTAACCCGATGCTGGGCGGGGCCGAGGCCGTCGCCCAGCTGCAGGTCTCCGGGGACCGGCCGCTGCGCATCGGCGAGGCCAAGGTCGAGGACCCGCCGACCCACTTCCAGCTGTTCCTGACCGCGGACGCGTCCCGGGTCGTGGCCTGCATAGGCATCGATCAACGCTGAAGTACCAGGATGGCGGTGTGGACGCATTGCTGGAACCCACCGCACTTGATCGGCTTCGCGAGGCGCTCGGCTCCGCGCGGTACACCTCGGAGGGCATCAAGGACCTCCTCGGCGAGGAGGCCGCGGCCGCCTGCGCGCGCAACGACTTCCGGGCCGCGCTGCGCATCACCGAGTCGGACGGGGGCCGGCTGGCCACGCTGATCCGGCTCTTCATCTGCGGCCAGACCGAGCCGCTGCCCCGGGTGGCCGCCGCGCTGGCGCCGCTGCCGCTGCAGGACGCGCTGCCACTGCTGGAGGCCGACGGCGACGGCGTGCGGGCCGCGCTCGAGCTGGAGCCCTACGGCGACTGGTGGGTGGTGGCCGACCTGTCCGCCGGGATGCGGCCCGGGCGCCCGCTGCCGGGCGACCACGTGCTCGGCATCGGCGGCGCGTCGACGACCCTGGCCGCCGCCGCGCTGCGCCGCCCGGTCGGCACGGCGCTCGACCTCGGCACCGGCTGCGGGGTCCAGGCCCTGCACCTGTCCACCCACGCCGAGCGGGTCACCGCCACGGATGTCCTGCCCAGGGCCCTGCGCTTCGCCGCCACCACGGCCGCCCTCAACGGCCTCGACTGGGAGCTGCTGCAGGGCGACCTCACCCGGCCGGTCGAGGGCCGCCGCTTCGACCTGGTGGTGAGCAACCCGCCGTTCGTGGCCGGCCCGGGCACGACCGCGCACACCTACCGCGACTCGGGCCGCCCCGGCGACGCCGTCTGCGCCGAGCTGGTGGCCGCCGCGCCGGGCCTGCTGGCCCCGGGCGGGCACATGCAGTTCCTGGCCAACTGGCTGCACGTGGCCGGGCAGGACTGGCGGGACCGGGTCAACGACTGGCTCGCCGGCACCGGGCTGGACGCCTGGGTGATCCAGCGTGAGGTCTCGGATCCGCTGGCGTACGTCAACCTCTGGCTCGCCGACGCCTCCGAGGACCCCTCCCGCCAGCCGGCCCTGGCCGCGGCCTGGCTGGACTGGTTCGACGCGCAGGAGGTCGACGCGGTCGGCTTCGGGCTGATCACCCTGCGGGCCGCGGGTCACGACGACCCGACCGTGCGGATCGAGGACCTGCGCCAGCCGGTGTCCGGGGATCTCGGGCCGCTCATCGGCGACTGGTTCTCCCGGCAGGACTTCCTGCGCGGCAGCGACCTGCTGCACAGCCGGCTGGTCGCGGCGCCGGGGCTGCAGCTGCGGCAGGAGGCCTCGCTGGGCGCGGAGGGGTGGGAGGTGGGCCGGCAGCTGCTGGCCCTGCCCGACGGCCTGCGCTGGATCGAGGAGGTCGACCCGGTGGCGCTGGCGCTGGTCGGGGCGTGTGACGGGTCGGTCACGCTGCAGGATCAGGTGGACGTGCTGGCGGCCGCGCACGAGGTACCTTCCGAGGTCCTCGCCGACGTGGCCGTACCGCTGGTGGCGCATCTCGTCGAGCGCGGCATCCTCCTGCCGGCGTCCTGATGCGCGCCCTCGTGCAGACCGTCAGTCGCGCCAGTGTCACCGTCGACGGCTCCGTGGTGGGCTCGATCGCCGACGGGCTCCTGGTCCTGGTCGGCGTGACGCACTCCGACAATGCCGATATTTCCGAAACGCTCGCCCGAAAGGTGCACGAGCTGCGGATCCTCGACGACGAGAAGTCAGCGGCCGACACTGGGGCGCCACTGCTCGTCGTCTCGCAGTTCACCCTCTACGGCGACGCGCGCAAGGGCCGGCGCCCCACCTGGATCGCCGCGGCCCGCCCGGAGGTCGCTGAGCCCTTGATCGAGTCGTTCTGCGCCGCGCTGCGAAACCGGGGCGCAACCGTGGAAACCGGGCGATTTCGCACCCACATGCTCGTCGAAAGCGTGAACGTGGGACCGCGGACGGTGCTGCTGGAGATCTGAGACTCACGGTTTCGTGCCACGGCTGCGCCGCCTCACCGCCACTTCACGCCCGCTCAGCGAAGCTACTTCTCGCAGGAATGATCGCGCCACTTGTCAATCCACACGGGAGGCGAGCGAAGTGGCCCAGCCGCTGAGTGACACCACGGATTTCAACGCTGTCGACGTCGAGGCCGACGACCAGCACGAGCAGGCGCTGGACAACACGGGCGTCTCAGCGGATCTCGTTCGCGCCTACCTGAACACGATCGGCCGCACCAAGCTGCTCACCGCCGAGCAGGAAGTGGAGCTGTCGAAGAAGATCGAGGCCGGGCTGTACGCCGAGGAGAAGCTCTCCGCCGGCACGGTCCACCCCGCGTGGATGAACACCTACGAGATCGTGGTCCGCGAGGGCCGGGCGGCCAAGGCCCACCTGCTGGAGGCCAACCTGCGCCTGGTGGTGAGCATCGCCAAGCGGTACACCGGCCGCGGCATGGCCTTCCTGGACCTCATCCAGGAGGGCAACCTCGGCCTCATCCGCGCCGTCGAGAAGTTCGACTACACCAAGGGCTACAAGTTCTCCACCTACGCCACCTGGTGGATCCGCCAGGCCATCACCCGCGCCATGGCCGACCAGGCCCGCACCATCCGCATCCCGGTGCACATGGTCGAGCAGGTCAACCGCATGGTCCGGGTGCGCCGCGACCTGGCCGTCGCCCTCGGCCGCGAGCCGGTGGTCGCCGAGATCGCCGCCGCCCTGGGCGTCGAGGAGTACCAGGTCATCGAGCTCATCTCGTACGACCGGGAGCCGGTCAGCCTCGACCAGGCCGTCGGCGAGGACGGCGAGAGCGCCCTGGGCGACTTCGTGGCCCGCATCGACCCGCGCGAGGAGCCAGCCGACAGCGTCTCGCAGGGCATGCTGCGCTCCGAGGTCGAGATCGTCCTGTCCACCCTGTCCCAGCGCGAGCAGGCCGTGATCCGCCTGCGCTTCGGCCTCGACGACGGCCGCCAGCGCACCCTGGACGAGGTGGGCCGCGAGTTCGGCCTGTCCCGCGAGCGCATCCGCCAGATCGAGAAGGTCACCCTGCTCAAGCTGCGCCACCCGTCCCGGGCCAAGCGCCTCGAGGCCTACGCCTCCTGACCGCCGCATCCAGCGAGCAAGGCCGCCCTCCGGGGCGGCCTCTTCGCGTTTAGGGTTGGGTTATGGAATACACCCGTTCGGGCAGTTCCGGCCTCAAGGTCAGCCGGATCGCGCTGGGCTGCATGAGCTTCGGCGAGCCGAACCGCGGCAGCAACCAGTGGACCCTCGACGACGCGGCCGCCGAGCCGGTCTTCCGGCAGGCCGTCGAGCTGGGCATCACCTTCTGGGACACGGCCAACGTGTACAGCCACGGCAGCTCCGAGGAGATCGTCGGCCGGGCGATCCGCAAGTACGCCGACCGCGACTCGATCGTGCTGGCGACCAAGGTGTTCTTCCCGATGCACGACGGCCCCGGCGGGTCGGGCCTGTCGCGCAAGGCCATCCTCGAGCAGATCGACGCGTCGCTGGCCCGGCTGGGGACCGACTACGTCGACCTCTACCAGATCCACCGCTTCGACCCGGACACCCCCGTCGAGGAGACGATGGAGGCGCTGCACGACGTGGTCCGGGCCGGCAAGGTCCGCTACCTCGGCGCGTCCTCGATGTGGGCCTGGCAGTTCGCGAAGCTGCAGCACGCGGCCGACCTCGGCGGCTGGACCCGGTTCGTGTCGATGCAGAACCAGTACAGCCTGGTCCAGCGCGAGGAGGAGCGGGAGATGTTCGGCCTGCTCGCCGACCAGGGCGTCGGGTCGCTGCCGTGGAGCCCGCTGGCCAAGGGGCGCCTGGCCCGGCCGTGGGACGAGCACACCACCAGGCGTGCCGAGGTCGACCCGCTGCACGCCCGCTACGAGGGCGGCGAGAACCGGCCGATCGTCGACGCGGTCCGGCGCGTGGCCGAGGCCCGGGGCGTGCCGATGGCCCAGGTGGCGCTGGCCTGGGTGCTGCGCAACCCGGTCGTGGACGCCCCCATCGTCGGCCCCACCAAGCCCCACCACCTGGCCGACGCCGTCGCCGCGCTCGACCTGGACCTGACCGGCGAGGAGGCCGCGGCGCTGGAGGAGCACTACACCCCCCGCCTGCCGTCCGGCTACTAACCGGCCCTACAGGCGGCGCGGCCCGCTGTCCGGGCGGGGCTGGTGGGCGGTGAAATCGGCGCTGGCATGCAGGACGGCCAGGCCGGTCGGGCGGGCCAAAACCGGGTTCAGCGTCAGCGAGGACAGGGCCGGCTGCTCGTCCACCAGCCGGCCCACCCGCAGCAGCAGGTCGGCCAGCGCGTCCAGGTCCACCGGCGCGGCGCCGCGGTAGCCCATCAGCAGCGGCGCCGCCCTCGGGGCCCGGACCAGGGCGGTGGCGTCGCGGTCGGTGAGCGGGACGGGCCGCCAGGCGCGGTCGCCCAGCAGGTCCGCCGCCTCCCCGCCCAGCCCGAAGCCCACCACCGGGCCGAACGAGGGGTCGTCGACCACCTCGACCACGCAGGCCACGCCGGGGGCGACCATCGGCTGCACGACGACCTCGACGCCCAGCCCGAAGAGGCGCTCCAGCTCCTGGTAGGCCTCCTGCACGGCGACGGCCGAGGTGAGGTTCAGCCGTACGGCGCCGAGGTCGATCCGGTGCCGCCAGGGCCGGGTGGCGACCTTGAGCGCGACGGGGTACCCGACCGCGGCGGCCACCCCGGCGACCAGCTCCCCCGCGGCCCAGGACGCCGGGACGACCGGGATGCCGTAGGCGGCCAGGAGGGCGTCCGCCTCGCCGCGGTCGCCGGTGCCGGAGGCGGCCAGGCGCGCGGCCAGGTCGGTGGCGCGCACGGTGTCGACGCCGGGGAGGGCGGGCAGCGCGCCGACCGGCTCGCGGCGCCAGGCGGCGTAGCGGGCCACCCGGCCCAGGGCGCGCACGGCCTCCTCGATGGCCGGAAACATCGGCAGGGCGGGCGGGTCGTCCTCGGCGTAGGCCGGGGCGACCGTGAACGACGGGTCGGCCGGCATGACCACGGCGATCGGGCGCGGGGCGCCGGCCGTCGAGATGCGCAGCAGGTCGGCCACGCCGAGCGTGTCGCCCTCGGCCAGGGCGGGGGCGTACGCGGCGACGACCGCGTCCACGCCCTCGTCGTCCAGGGCGGCGTGCACGGCGCGGACGAAGTCGACGTCGGAGACCGCGGGGCCGAGGTCGTGCGGGTAGCCCTCGGCGATGCGCAGGCCGGCGGCGGGGGCCTTGGCCACGGTGAGGACGCCCAGCGCCGCCGCGTTGGTGACCACGGCGATGCGGTCGCCGGTCGGCAGCGGGTGGCCGGCGACGAGCAGGCCCACGTCGAAGAGCTCGGACACCGTGTCGACGCGGATGACGCCGGAGCTGGCGAAGAGCGCGGCCACGCCCCGGGCGTCGGGGCCGACGGTCACCGCGTCGAGGGCCGGCGGGCGGACCGGGCTGGCGACGGCCACGACCGGCTTGCGGCGGGCCAGCTCGCGGGCGATGCGGGCGAACTTGCGCGGGTTACCGAAGGTCTCGAGGTACAGCAGCACCGCGTCGGTGTGCGGGTCCTCGCGCCAGTACTGCAGGGCGTCGTTGCCGGACACGTCGGCCCGGTTGCCGGCCGACACGAACGTGGACAGTCCCAGGCCGCGGCGGTCGGCCTCGGCCAGCAGGGCGGTGCCCAGCGCGGCGGACTGGCTGAAGAAGCCGACCCGGCCGGCGCGCGGTAGCAGCGGGGCCAGGGTCGCGTTGAGCCGCACGCCCGGGTCGGTGTTGGCCACGCCGAGGCAGTTCGGGCCGACCAGGCGCACGCCGTGGTCGCGCACGGCCCGCAGCAGCGCGGCCTGGGCCTCGGCGCCGTCCGGGCCGGACTCGGCGAAGCCGGCGGAGACGATGACCAGCCCGTGGACGCCGGCCGCGGCGCAGTCGGCGACCACCTCGGGGACGCTGCCGGCCGGGACGGCGACGACGGCGAGGTCGACTCCCGGCGTACCGCTGAGGCTCGAAACGGCGGGAAGGGCACCGACCACCGTGGCGGACGGGTGGACCGGGACCAGGTTCCCGGCGAAGCCGGCGGCCTTGAGGTGCGCGAGCAGGGCGGCGCCGATGCCGGTGCCGTCGGAGCGGGCGCCGTAGACGGCCACCCCGCGCGGGTTGAGCAGCCGGCCGATCGAGCGGGCCTCGGCGCGCTGCTCGCGGGCCTGCTGCACGCGCAGCGAGTCGGGGGTGACGGCGATCGGGAACCACAGGTGCACCACGCCGTCGGCGAACTGGCGCTCGATGTGGAAGCCGGCGGCCATGAAGACGCGCAGCATCGCCTGGTTGACCGGCAGGACGTCGGCCTCGAACTCGGTGATGCCCTCGGTGCCGGCCGCGGCGACGAGGTGCTCGATGAGCACCGAGCCGATGCCCCGGCCCTGGTGGGCGTCCTCGACCACGAACGCGACCTCGGCCTGGTGGGAGCCGCTGCCGAGCCGGTCGTAGCGCCCGACGGCGATCAGCTCCCCGGCGTGCTCGACGACGAACGCCTCGCGGTCGTGGTGGTCCACGTTGACGAAGCGGTCCAGGTCGCGCTGGGGGATGCGGGGGTACGCCGAGAAGTACCGCAGATATCTGGTCCGCTCCGAGAAGCGGGAGTGCAGCGCGACGATCCGGTCCGCGTCGTCGGGGCGGATCGGTCGCAAGTGGACGGTGGTCCCGTCCGCAAGCAGCACGTCGGCCGCGCGGGCCGAAACGTCGTTCACCCGCCTATTTTCCCACCCGCTTGGGTTACCGTGTCTCGCATGATGCTGACCCCGGCGGATGTGCAGAGCCTGCGGTTCGCCAAGGCGCCGTTCGGCAAGCGCGGCTACGACGAGGACGAGGTCGACCAGTTCCTCGACGTGGTCGCCCAGACCCTCGTCGCGCTGCGCGATGAGATCACCTCGCTGCGCAGCAGCGCCCAGCTGGAGGCCGCATTCGGCACGTCCACGGCGGCGGAGACCGAGATGCTGGCCGAACTCGACCGGATCAAGCAGCGCCTGGCCCGGCTGGAGGCCGCCGTCCAGCACTAGGTCCCCGGCTAGTCCCGGGGGTCGTGCGGGTCGAGGCCGAAGAACGGGAACGCCGCCCGCCGGGTGGCCATGATCGCGCGGTCGACGTCGGACGGGGTGTCGCCCGGGATCCACGGCGAGAAGGTGGTCGTGCCGCCGTCGGTCATCGTCTCCGGCAGCGGATGCCCGGGGCGGCGGGCCGCGGCCAGGTCGCGCCAGGACTGCGGGATCGCCCGCGGCGGGTCGATCGGCTCGCCGGTGAGCACCGCCAGCAGGTGGGTCCAGGCCCGCGGCACGCACTCGACCAGCGCATACCCGCCGCCCCCGCTGGCCACCCACTTGCCGCCGGCGACCTCGGCGGCCAGGTCGCGCAGGGCCAGGTAGGCGGCCCGCTGGCCGTCGACGGTGAGCCGCAGGTTGGCGAGGGGGTCGTGGCGGTACGTGTCGGCGCCGCACTGCGTGAAGAGCAGCTGGGGCTGGAAGGCCCGCAGCACGCCCGGCACGACGGCGTGGAACGCCCGCAGCCAGGCGGAGTCGGTGGTGCCCGGCGGCAGGGCCACGTTCACCGCCGAGCCGGGCGCGTCCGGGCCGCCGGTCTCGTCCGCGAAGCCGGTGCCGGGGAACAGCGTGCGCGGCGACTCGTGCAGGCTGACCGTGAGCACCCGCGGGTCGTCGTAGAAGATCTCCTGGACGCCGTCGCCGTGGTGCACGTCGATGTCGACGTAGGCGACCCGCTGCGCGCCGAGCTCCAGCACCCGCTTGATCGCCACCGCCGGGTCGTTGTACACGCAGAAGCCCGACGCCCGGTCCGGCATCGCGTGGTGCAGGCCGCCGGAGATGCTCACCGCCCGGTCGGCCTCCCCGCGCCAGACCGCCTCCGCCGCGCGCCGGGTGGCCCCGGCGATGAGCGCGCTGGCCTCGTGCATGCCCTCGAACGTCGGGTTGTCCGTGGTACCGAGGCCCATGATGCCGACCCGGCGCCCGGTCGACGCCGCCTTCACCACGGCGATGTAGTCCGGGTCGTGCACGGTGGCCAGCATCGCGTCGGTGGCCGGCTCCGCCCGCTCCAGGACCACCCCGGGCCGGTCCAGCACGCCGAGGGCGCGGGCCAGGGCCATCGTCAGCTCGACCCGGACGGGGTCGAGGGGATGATCGCCCATGTCGTACTGCAGGAGCCGCTCGTCCCAGACCACCAGCGTGCTCATTCAGTCCCCCTTGGCGACGGGCCGGTCCGGGTCGGTGATCCAGTGGCTCCAGGAGCCCACGTACAGGGCGGCCGGCACCCCCTGTTCGTGCAGCGCGAGGACCAGCTGGGCGGCGGTCACGCCGGAGCCGCAGTAGGCGCCGACCGGCCCGCCGGGGGCCTCGACCGGGCGCAGCAGGCCCTGCTCGTCGACCGTCTCGGCGGCGGGCAGGCTGCGGGCGCCGGGAATGTGGCCGGCGACCGGATCGACGGGTTCGATCTCGCCGCGGTACCGCGGGAGGATCCGAGCATCCAGCAGCACCCGCCCCGGATCGGCCGCCTCGGCCTCGGTCCACACCGGCATTCCACCCGGCCGGACCGTGACGTCGCCCACTTCCGGGGTCACCGGATCGGTCGTGATCGACAGCCCGGCGGCCAGCCAGGCCGCGTAGCCGCCGTCGAGGACCCGAACGTCGTCGATGCCCGCCCAGCGCAGCGTCCACCAGGCCCGCGCCGCGGCACCGGTAGGATTGCAGCCGCCTGCGTCGTACACCACCACCGGGTGACCGGCGCGGACCCCAAGCCCCCGCAGCGCGTCCTCCAGCGCGGCGGGTTCGGGCAGCGGATGGCGCCCCCCGGCGCCCGGCGGCCCACATAGGTCCTCGTCGAGGTCGGCGAAGACCGCGCCAGGCAGGTGACCGGCCGCGTAGGCGGCCCGGCCGTCCTTCGCGAGGGTCCAGCGCACATCGAGAAGTGTCGGCGGTTGGGCTGACCGCACCAGCTCGGCGAGCACAGCGACGTTCAAGATCGCCCGGTTGGCTGTCACGCTCCAATCTTGTCGTACGCAGCGGGTAGCATCGCGTACCGGGAGGGCAGGCAGTGAACGACCTGGTTGACACCACTGAGATGTACCTCAAGACGATCCTCGAGCTCGAGGAAGAGGGCGTCGTGCCCAAGCGTGCCCGAATCGCGGAGCGGCTGCACCAGAGCGGCCCAACCGTCAGTCAGACCGTGGCCCGTATGGAGCGCGACGGCCTGCTCATCGTGGAGGGCGACCGCCACCTGGCGCTGACCGACCAGGGGCGCGACCACGCGGTCGCCGTCATGCGCAAGCACCGCCTCGCCGAGCTGCTGCTCGTCAACGTGATCGGCCTGCCGTACGAGGAGGCCCACGAGGAGGCGTGCCGCTGGGAGCACGTCATGAGCGACGGCGTCGAGCAGCGGGTCTACGAGCTGCTGGGGCGCCCGACGCGGTCGCCGTATGGCAACCCGATCCCCGGGCTGGAGGCGCTGCAGGGCAGCGAGGAGGCCGACGCGGCCGCCGAGCGCGAGCGCAACCTGGCGTTCCCCGGGCTGGCCGGGGCCGTCGTGGTGAGCCGGATCTGCGAGTCGGTGCAGACGGACGCCGACGTGCTGCGGCAGCTGCACACCGCCGGGATCGACCCGGGGGCGACGGTGATGGTGGCGCAGGAGCGGGACGGGGTGAGCATCGACCGGGAGGGCGAGCGGATCCGGATCCCGCGGGAGGTCGCCTCGCGGGTGTTCGTCGCGGCGGCGTGAGCCCCGAAGAAGTTCCGTCGTCCGGTCCGCCAGTCTCGTGCGGCCCGTCGTCGGCCTGTTCCGTCGAGGACGTCATCGACCGGGTCGGGTCCAAGTGGAGCGTGGGCATTCTGCTCGCGGCCGCCGACGGGCCCATCCGGTTCAGTGCGCTCGAGCGGGCCATTCCCGGGATCTCGCGGCGGATGCTGACGCTCACGCTGCGCAACCTCGAGCGCGACGGGCTGGTCGTGCGGACCATGTATCCCGTCGTGCCGCCCCGGGTCGAGTACTCGCTGACCCCCATGGCGCTCGAGCTGCGGGCGGCGCTGGTCGCCCTCTCCGGATGGGCGGCCCGGCATCGGGGTGATATTGCGGCCGCCCGGGTTCGATACGACGAGCGGGAAGCCGGATCTGCCTAGGCTTTTCCACGTGGAGATCGATCTCGCCTTCGACGACGAAGGGCTCGAGAAGGCCGTCCGGGCACTGGCCGAGGACGGCGACGCGACGGCGGCGCTGGAACTGGTCGCGGGCGAGGGTGACGTACACCGGCGGGAGCAGGCCGTCAGCGTGCTCGGCGCCGCCGGGGTCAATGAGATCGAGTCGCTGCGCGAGTTCGCGGCGCGCCAGTCGTACCGGCCGGAGCGGTGGCTGCTGCTCGGCGCCGCCCTCGCAGCCGCGGCCTGGGGCGTGCGCGAGTCGCCCGGGCGGGACTGGCGCAGCAACCGGCGGGAGAAGCGCATCGACCGGCGGATCATCGCCCAGAAGGCGCTCGTCGCGGAGGCCCGCACGGCGCTGCGCCGGGCGGCCGCGCTGTCGCCCGGCGACGCGGTGCCGTGGAGCGAGCTGACCGGGGTGGTGATCGGGGCGCCGCTGCACGCCACCGAGACCGCCGACGTGTTCAAGCGGGCCTGCGTGCTCGCCCCCGGCCTGTACCTCGCCCACGCCCGCCATCTCGTCGGCCTGACCCGGCGCTGGTACGGCTCCCCCGACCGCGTCCTGGCCTTCGCCCAGGCCCGTGTCGCGGGGCGCCCGGACGGGCATCCGCTGCACGCGCTGGTGGCGTTGGCGCACGTCGAGGGGTACGTCGACGGGGTGCTGCGCGGCATGGCGCCCGGCCGGTTCTGGCGGGCCTGGCGCTACTTCGCCGACCCGGTGGTGCGCGACGAGGTCGACTCGGCCGCCGACCGGCTGCTGGCCGGCCCGGACGACCACCCGTGGTCGATGTCGGCCCACCAGGCGTTCGCCGCCGTGTACCACCGGGCCGGCGACCTGGGCCGGGCCCGCGCCCACCTGCTGCGCTCGGGCGAACGGGCCGCGGTGTGGCCGTGGCGCTACTTCGGCGATCCGGGCCGCCGCTTCGGCGCCGCCCGCCTGGCGGCGCTGCCGTAGCGGACTACAGGCTGCTGAGGTCGATCAGCTTGGCCAGCTCCACGACCTTCGGCACCGCCTCGGCGGCCTTGTCGTCGGCGGTGCCGGGCGCCAGCCGCAGCGACAGCTCGATGATCCGCTTGTTGCCGGCCAGCCAGCCCACCTCGACCCCCGGGCCGGCCTTGCCCGCCGCCGGGGTCTGCATCTGGTACCCGGCCACGCCCAGGCCGTCGACCGCCGTCGCGTCCTTCGGGGCGATCATCGAGGCGAAGACGTCCGCGCCGATGGTCGTCGTGCTCACCGAGAGGACGAGGTCGGGATAGCTGGCCCCGCTGGCCTGCAGGACGCAGCTGAACGTGTTGTCCGATTGCGCGCCCGCGGCCACGCTCAGGTTCAGCCCCAGCTTGGCGTTGACCATGCCGAAGTCGAGCAGCTGGCAGGCGCCGCCGGCGGCCGCGGCCGGTGCGGTCGACGCCTTGGCGGACGGGCTCGCGCCGGCGTCGTCGCAACCGGCGACGAGGACGGCGGAGAGGGCGAAGACAGCCATCAGTCCCCTGCGCACGACGGGCACCCTATACCGGCAGGCGGGCGGTGATGTACTTGGCGATCTCCAGCGAGCTCGTCGCGGCCGGGGACGGTGCGTTGAGCACGTGGACCTGGCGCCCCTCGGTCACGATCAGGAAGTCGTCGACGAGGTCGCCGCCCGGCGTGATGGCCTGGGCCCGGACCCCCGCCTCGGCCGGCACCAGGTCCTCGGCCGTCACGGCGGGCACCAGCCGGGCGAGGCTCTGCGCGAAGCGCCGCTTCGACAGGGAGCGGCGAACCTCCGTGATGCCGTACCGCAGGTGCTTGCGGGCCAGCTGCCACAGCCCGCCGTAGGTGGCGGCGTCGGCCACGTCCCGGGGGCGGATCTTCCCCCACGTATAGCCCTCCCGGGCCATCGCCAGCACCGCGTTCGGGCCGGCGTGGACGCTCCCGTCGACCATCCGGGTCAGGTGTACGCCAAGAAACGGGAACTGCGGGTCCGGCACCGGGTAGATCAGGCCGTTCACCAGGTGCCGGCGGTCGGGGCGCAGCTCGTAGTACTCGCCGCGGAACGGGATGATCCGCGCCGGCGGGCGGATCCCGGCCATCCGGGCCACCCGGTCGGCGTGCAGGCCGGCGCAGTTGACCAGCACGTCGGCCACGATGTCGCCGGTCGTGGTGCGCACCACCACCTCGCGCTCGCCCGCCCGGATGCCGATCACGGCGGAGTTGAGCCGCAGCGTCGCGCCGGCCTTCTCGGTGATCTCGGCGAGCTTCGCGCACACGGCCTTGTAGTCGGCGATCCCGGTCGACGCCACGTGGATGCCCTCGATGCAGGCGACCTCCGGCTCGTACTCCCGCGCCTCCCCCGGCCCGACCATGCGCACCGGCAGCCCGTTGGCCTGGGCCCGCTCGAACAGCGCACGCAGCCGGGGCAGCTCGGACTCATCCGTGGCGACGATGAGCTTGCCGGTCACCTTGTGCGAGATCCCGTGCTCGGCGCAGAACTCGACCATCGAGGCGCTGCCGGCCTTACAGAGCGTGGCCTTGAGGCTACCGGGCTTGTAGTAGACCCCGGCGTGGATGACGCCCGAGTTGTGCCCGGTCTGGTGGACCCCCCAGACCGCCTCCTTCTCCACGACGGTGACCCGGGCGTCGGGCCGGTCCAGCACCAGCCGGTGGGCGGTGGCCAGCCCGACGATCCCCCCACCGATGACCACGTACCGCACGCTGCCTCCTCGGGCTCCGCGACCGCTGTCGGATCGCTGCATCTTAGGGCGCGAACATGGCGTGCTAGCGTGACCGACCGTGAGTGGAGCGCCCGAGACGATTTCCGGAGCTGCGATGGACGACGGGCTGGTCACTCCCGCCGCACCCGCTCCCGCCAAGAAGCCCTGGCGGGCCCGCCTGGTGCAGGTCGTGCGAATCCTGGCCGCGCTCGGCATCGCGTACTTCATCGTCGCGACCACCGTCCGCCAGTGGTCCGACGTGTCCGCCACCTTCCGCAGCCTGTCCTGGCCGTCGCTGGGCGCCTCGCTGGTCGCCGCGGTGGCCTGCCTGTGGGCCACGATGATGGCCTGGCGCTCGATGGTCGTCAGCCTGGACCGCCCGCTACGGGTCCGCGACGCCGCCCCGATCCAGCTCGTCGGCGCCCTAGGCAAGTACCTGCCCGGCACCGTGTGGGCCTATGTCGTACAGATGGAGCTCGGCCGGCGCGTGGGCGTCTCCCGGGCCAAGGTCTTCATCGGCTCCGCGGTGGTGACCGGCCTGGGCGTGACCGTCGGCCTGATCCTGACCGCCCCCGGCTTCGGCGTGGCCTTCGACGGCGCCGACGCCACCAACCACCATACCTTCGCCGCCGTGGCCGTCTGGTGCGCCGTGATCCTCCTCCCGTTCGGCCTGGTCTGCTGCTACCCGCCGCTGCTCACGTGGCTGGTCAACCGCGCGATGCGGCTCATGCGCCGCCCGGCCCTGGACCGCCCCATCACCTGGCGCGCCGTCCTGGTCGCCAGCGCCTGGAGCGCGGCGGGCTTCCTCACCGCGGGTGTGCACGTCTGGCTGCTGGTCCGGTCCCACCTCCCCGGCGTGCACGGCCTCCTCGGCAGCATCTTCGCGATGGCGCTGGCCATGAGCATCAGCACCTTCGTGATCATCGCCCCGTCGGGCCTCGGCGCCCGCGAGTTCCTCATGGCGATCGCCCTGGCCGGCCTGGGCATCCCGTTTCCGACCGCGTGGGCCCTGACGCTGGTCTCGCGGCTGCTGTTCACCATCGCCGACGTGGCCGCCGCGGGGGTCTCGGCCGCGGTGGGCCTGCGCCGCATCCGCCACACGGCCCCGGTCGCCGAGGACCCCGACCCGGCCCTGGAGTCCTGACCCGGTTCCTCCACGCGGGCCCGCTACCGGGCCGCGGGTCCCCGGCCGCACGATCGGACAGCTCAGCCCGAAAGACGCGCTTCCAGGTACGACTCCCAGGTCAACGTCCCGGTCGCGTGACCCGGAGCCAGGTGACCGCCCGACCGGAGCCCGCCGAAGATGCGTCCCGGCAGCCGGAGCGGCACCAACAGGCGCCGGCGGCCCGTGGCACGCAGGTACGCCGCGATCAGGTCCCGGGCCGAGCGAACCTCCGGCCCGCCCATGTCCTCGTACACCGGCCCGGTCGAGCCGGCGAGGTCGACCAGGCGCGCGGCCACGTCGCCGACGGAGACGGGCTGGATGTCGAAGGACGGGCACAGCCCGACCGGGGCCGCGGTCAGCGCCCGGGCCATCCCGAACACCAGATCGTGGAACTGCGTGGCCCGCAGGATCGAGCCACCGCGGGCGCGGACCAGGTGCTCGACGGCGAGCTTCTGGCGATAGTACGGCAGGGGCACGCGATCGACGCCGACGATCGAGACGTAGAGCAGGCGCTGCTCCGGGTCCATGGCCCGCAGAAGCTGCTCGGCAGCAGCAACGTCGCGGCGGCCGTCGGTAGCGGCGTGGATCACCAGGTCGACGCCCGACAGGGCCGCGGGGAGGCCCTCGCCGGTCAGGAGGTTGCCGCGAACGTGTCCGGGGGCCGTGCGGCTCAGGCCGCGAGCGTCCAGGCCCCGGGCGTGCAGGGCCGGCATGAGGGCCCGGCCGAGGTGGCCAGTGGCACCGGTGACGAGGATTGTCATGCCGGGATGGACGAGGCGGCCGCCGGAACGTGACACAGTGTGGCCCGCGTCTCATCGCGCAGGATGACCAGGAGCGCTCGACCACGGCCGGGACCATGCGACCACCCGGCGGGCTATCGCCGACCCGGGGCGGTGCCGCACGTTCTACAGCGGGATCACCCCGGCGTCGGTTGGCGTGAAGCCGCAGGCGTCGAAGTAGTAGGCCCGCAGGTGGGGCTCGAAGTCGACGTGCAGCCAGGCGCAGCCGGCGGCCCTGGCCCCCTCGCGCGCCGCGGCGACCAGGCCGGTGCCGATGCCGGCGCGGCGGCGGGACGGGTCGGTCCAGGTGTCGAGGACGAAGGCGTGCTCGCCGCCGTCCCAGGCCACGTTGACGAAGCCGACCAGGGCGCCGCCCGGGTCGCGGGCGCAGACCCAGCCGAGGCTGTGCGCGTTGACCCGGGCCCACCAGTCGCGCCCGGCCGACTCCACCCCGGCGAGCTCCGGGTCGGTGAACTCGCCGCGCCAGGCATAGGAGATAGTCACCGGGCCAAGGCTAGGGGGCGTATCAAAGTCTGTGTCATCAACGCTACTGTCCGCAGTAGGTGTCGTCGTGGGTGTCCGGCTGAGCGGTGGCATTGGGTAGTGTCGATGTGTGGCGGGGGCGGGGCCGCGGCGTCGTGGGCCGAATCGGGCGGTGCCGTGGCGGCACGAGGGTCCGGTGTCGGTGTTGCGTCTGCCGTTGGATGTGCGTGAGCCGCGGGTGCGGCTGGTGTTGGAGCGGGTGTTCGGGGCCGCGTTCGCGGTCCGGCGGGCGGTCCAGCGTGACGCCCGGTCCCGGGTCGACGCCTACTGGGCTGCCCGCTGTGAGCAGGCGGCGGCGGGCCCGGACGCGGTCCGGGGCCGGTTGGGGTTGTCTCGTAGCGGTCTGGAACATGCCGCCTACCGGCATCTGGACGGTGCGCCGCACCTGCGGCGGTACCTGACGAAGGCCCTGGCCATGCACCTGGCCGACGGGGTGTGGGAAGCCACCGAGCGGCACCTGTTCCCCGACGTCACCGGCCGCCGGCATGGCCGGCCCCGCTCTGGCGGTTGGTGGGAATTCTCGATGATCCCGGGCCGGGCTCGTTCGCATACCCGTGCCCGGAAGTGGGAGACGTTCCGGCTCGTGGGGAGCCTGGCCGGGCATTGCACCGTGTTCGGGCAAGGTGGCCGGTTGTGGCAGCCGCGCCGGATGCCGTCCGTCACCGCCGTCGGCGGCGGGAAGCCGGTGCGGTCGTGGTGGGACCACGACGGCCCGATCGCGATCGTGTGCACCGGCCTCGGCGGAGGCGACCCGGTCGTGCCGGTGCGGCTGCCGCAAGGCCCCGGCCGCCGGCCGGTCCTGGAGCACTACCTCGCCGACCCCGGCCGATGGCACAAGATCGACCTGGTCCGGCACCGTGATCCGGGCAGCCCGGGTGGGTGGCGGTACGAGGCACACCTGATGGTCCTCGGCCCCGGCTACACCTCACCCGCCGTCACCCAGCGCCGTCAGACGGCCGCCCAACTCCAACGGCAGGGCGGCGTGGACGTCAACGTCTCCAACCTGACCGTCGTCTCCGTCCCCACCGGCCCGGACGGCAGCATCGCGGCCAGCCGTGTCGCCCGCACCGGCGACCACGACACCGCCCTGGTGGAGGAGCGGCTGCGGCAGCGGCGCCGGCAGCGGGCCCTGGACCGGTCCCGCCGCGCCGCGAACCCCGGCCAGTACCGGCTCTCACCACGCCAGCAACGCCGCGCCGACCGCCGCCGCACCGCCGGGCTCCCACCGGTACAGGTCACCGCGCCCGGCGGGCCACGGGTGGCCAACACGGCCGGGATACCGGTCCGCGCCTACCGGCACGACATCACGTCGAACACCTACCGGCGGCTCCGGGGGCGGGCCGCCGCCGACGGTGCCGCCCGCACCAAAGCCGGGCACACCCGGGCCCGGATCACTGCCGCGGCTTTGGTCGCCGTCCATGGCGCTGGGTTGGTGGTCGAGGACGCCGCTATCCGTGTCTGGGCCCGGCGGTGGGGCCGCGGCATCCACGCCTTCACCCCCGGCATGCTGCTGACCGCGCTGCGCCGCGAAACGACCGCCGTCACCGCCCACACCGGCCGCGGGCCGGGGCTGGTGCGGGCCGGAACCCGGCACACCGCCTGGACCCAACACTGCCTCTGCAGCCAGCGAGTCCCGAAGGGCCTGGCCGACCGCCGCCACTCCTGCCCAGGCTGCGGGCTGGCCGGGGACCGCGACCTCGTCGCCGCCCTCATCGGCGCGCACACCGTGCTCACCGACCCCGCCCAGCCCGCCACCGCCCGGGTCGACTGGGATGCGGCGCGGGCGACCCTCGACCGGTACGGGGTCGAGACCATCAACGTAGGGCTGCAAGGAGCCCTGACCGAGTCAACCGGAACCCACCACCCCAACCCCCACCACACTGGTGGACGGCCGCGGCGGCCGCAGCCCACCACCAGCCAGCACAGCCGGCGGCAGGGCGCTCGGCGAACCTTCGGAACAAGCCCTCGACAACCCCGGATGAGCCCCACCACACCAGTGGCCAGGACCACACCGGAACGACGAGACGCACACCCCGAACTGTCGACCAAGCCCGGCAATACGACCGGACTTCGATACAGACCTTAGGGCGCGCCGGCCCTTCAGGGCGAGCGCCGGGCGCTCGACCAGGTGCCAGGACGCGGCCGCGAGCAGCAGGACGGGCGCGAGGCACAGGGCGATGTAGGCGGCCACGCCCCAGGCCGCGCCGCCGAGGTCGGCGACGAGCTGCTGGATCGGGAACGCGTAGAGGTAGATGCCGTACGAGTAGTCGTGCTCCCGTCCGACGCGGTGCAGCCGCGGCGGGATGGTGCAGGCGGCGTACAGCAGCAGGTAGGCCAGCGCCGTGCACCCCACCGGGAAGTATCCGCCGCCGAGGAGGCTCCCGGCCAGCAGCAGCCCGGCCGCGGCGGCGCCTAGCGGGTGCAGCGGCACGCGGTGGGCGTAGAGCTGCGCGCTCGCGCCGAGCAGGAACAGCAGGCCCAGGTGGCAGGCGAGCTGGGCGTCGACATAGCCGAACGCCGGCAGCGCGAGGCCGCCGCGCGGGTGGGCCGCGCTCGCCGTGAACGCGGCCGCGGCCAGCGCCGGGACCAGCCACGGGGCGCGGCGGGGCAGGCCGGCCGCGACGAGCAGGGTGAGGCCCGCGTAGCAGAGCAGCTCGTAGGTCAGCCTCCACAGCGAGCCGTTGACCACGCCGGTGCCGACCAGCCGGCCGTACGGCGTGTCACGGAACAGCGCGCCGAGGCCCCACTGGTGCGTCGTCCCGGTCCAGTTCCCCCGCACGTAGCCCCACCCGCCGCCGTGGCCGGCCGCCGCCGCGACCAGCGCCGTGCCGAGCAGGCACACCCACAGGGCCGGGTAGATGCGCAGGAAGCGGCGCCACGCGAAGCGCAGCGCGCCCCCGCGGCGGGCGCTCGCCGCGACCAGGAACCCGGAGAGCACGAAGAACCCGTCGACGGCGAGGCCGCCGAGGTCGGCCTGGCCGCCGCTCAGCCCGTGCAGCGGGCCCGGCCGGCCGAGGCCGAGCGGCCACGCGTGTGCGACCAGCACCGCCAGGGCCAGCGCCAGCCGGAGCAGGCCCAGCCCGTTGGCGGCGGGGTCGTACCGGTCGCGAAGGGTGACCACGTGGGGTACAACGACGTTGTACCGTTCGTGCCGAACACCACCCCCAAACGTGTTCATCTTCTCGTCCCGGGCGCCTGGCTGGCCGTGGCCGGGCTGTACGCCGCCCACGCCGCGATCGTCGTGCCGCCCCTGCTGCTGCTCGCCACCGCGTCGCTCCTGCGCGGCGGCCGCGGCCTGCTCGACCGGCTGATGCTCGCGACCGGGCTGCTGCTCGGCGCGACCTGCGCCGCCGGGCTGGTGTTCGCGTACTGGCCCTGGGGCCTGCACCCGGTCGCCGTCGCCGGCACCGCGGCCACCGCGCTGATCCTGCTCGCCGCCCGCACCGGCCGCCGGCCTGCGCTGCCCCGGCCCTGCCGGTCCGACGCCCTGACCGTGGCCGCCGCCGCGCTGGTCGCGCTGGTCGCCGCCTGGCCCGTCGCGAAGGCCGGCGCGGCCGGGCGGCTCGCCATCGCGCTGGAGGGCGAGGACCTGGCCCGGCACGCCTCCGTGTTCGACGCGATCGGGCGCACCGGCGGCTACCTGTTCGCCGACCGCGCCCGCGCCGGCACCATGGTCTACGGCGGCATGATCGACTACCCGCAGGGCTCGCACCTGGTGGCCGCGCTGCTCGACGGCTTCGCCCGGTCCTCGCATCGCGCTTCCGGCAGCGGTACCGCGATGCTGACCCACTACCTGGCGTACGTCCTCGGCGGCTACGCGCTGCTGGCCCTCGCCCTGCTGTGGGCGGCCCAGTGGATCGCGGCCGGCGCGCTGACCCCCGCCCGCCGGCTCACGCTCGCCGCCGCGCTGGCCGCCGCCTGCGCCGCCGGGGAGATGCTGGAGCTGCTTAGGTTCGGCTACCCCAGCCAGGTGCTCGGCCTGGCCGAGGCGGTGCTGCTGCTGGCCCTGCTGGTCCGCCCGCTGGCCCGCACCCGCGACCAGCTGCTGCTCACCGCCGCGCTGCTCACCGCCGTCGGCTTCACCTACTACCTGTACCTGCCGCCGCTCGGCCTGGCCGCCCTCATCTGGCTCGCCACCCGGTGGCGGCGCCTGGCCCGCCGCCCGGTCGCGCTGGCCCTGGCCGCCCTGGCCGGGATGAGCGCCGCCGTCCCGATGGTGCGCGGCCTGCTCTTCACCGACCAGGTGAGCGCCCTGTTCACCGCCGGGCAGCTGGTGCTCAGCCGCGGCGCGCTGCTCGCCCTGGCCGCGCTGGTGGCCACCGGCCTGCTCACCCGCCGGGGCCGGCACAGCCGCATCTGGCGCCGCTACGCGCTGGTCTTCGTCCCCTGCGCCGCCAACGCCGGCGTCCTGCTGGCCGGCCAGCGCCTCTTCGGCGTGGGCAGCGGCTACTACGCGAACAAGGCGCTGTACCTCGTCTTCGCCCTCCTGCTGGCCGGCGTGGGCGCGATCGCGCTGTGCCTGCCGCCCCCGGCCGCCCCGCCGCGGCACCGCGCGCTGCCGGTGGCCGTGCCGGCACTGCTCGCGATCGTCGCGCTGACGGGCGCCGGGCGCGGCGGCCCGTACCATCCCGGCGCCGGCGGCAACTGGGGACGCGCCTGGCTGCAGGGCGCGAGCGCGGAGCGCAGGGCCCAGGCCGGGGTGCTGCTGCGCGCGGTCGCGCGGTTCGGCGGCCCCGCGCCCGTCATCGTGGTCGGCGACGACACGGGCTACCAGTCGTACCGCATGACGCTCTTCCTCTCGATGCTGCAGCGCACCAGCGGCGCCACCGCGGGCGCGGTCTACCACCACCTGCCGATGACGTCACCGGACCGCCTGGAGGCCTCGGTGGCCGCGGTCCCCGGCCCGGTGCGCCTGCTCGCCCTCTCCGACGCCGCCCGCGCCCGCGCCGAGGCGGTCGCCGCCGGCCACCCGGGGTCGCGCGTGGAGGTGGTGCGGGTTTAGCCTGTTATGTGTCCAAGGTGAAGGCGGCCCTCTTCGGCCTGGCGTTCGGCGACGCCCTCGGCGCCCCGACCGAGTTCATGCGCTACGAGGAGATCATCCAGCGGTACGGCGCACGAGGCCCCCGCGACCTGCCCCCGCGCGGCCTGGTGACCGACGACACCCAGATGACCCTGGCGGTCGCCGGCGGGCTGCTGAGCGCTCTCGAACGCCCCCCGCTGACCGCCGACTCCCTGGAGCCGCGCCTGCGTGGCCGGTTCCTGCACTGGTGGGCCAGCGACGAGAACGATCGCGCCCCCGGCAACACCTGCTTGGCCGCCTGCGCCGCCCTGAACGAGGGCCAGCCGTGGTGGAAGGCCACGGTCCGCGGCTCCAAGGGCTGCGGCGCCAACATGCGGGTCGCCCCGATGGGCCTCGCCCCGGGCCTGACCGACGACGAGCGGGCCGGCGCCGCCCAGCTGCAGGCCGCGTTGACCCACGGCCACCCGACCGGCCTGGCCGCCTCCGAACTGTCCGCCCTGGCCGTGCGCTGGCTCCTCGACGGCCTCCCGATCGCCGAGCTCCCGGCGGCCCTGCGCGCCCGCTGCGAGTCCCAGCGCGAGGTGTACCGCATGGACTGGCTCGGCGACGACCTGTGGCGCCGCCCGCTGGTCGACACCCCGGCGCAGTTCATCGCCACCGGCTGGGACGAGTGCCTCTCGGTCCTCACCGGCCTGGAGGACCAGGTCCGCTACGTCGGCCCGGACACCGACCCCTGCATCGCCGGCGGCGCCGGCTGGGTCGCCGAGGAGGCCCTGGCCACCGCCCTCTACTGCCTGCTGCTCTTCCCCGACTCCCCGCTGGACGCCCTCGCCCGCGGCGCCGCCTCCTCGGGCGACTCGGACTCGATCGCCTCCCTGGCCGGCGGCATGGCCGGCGCCGTACACGGCGAGGACGCCTGGCCGTCGGACTGGTACGAGCGCATCGAGTACCGCAACGACCTGAACCGCTACGCGGCCGCCTGGTCCTGACCCGCGGCCACCACCGCCAACGCGTCGTACAGGGCGTGCTGCCAGCAGTTCAGCGACTCCTTCGACCAGCTTTCGGCGGTCTCGCGCAGGTGCCGCGCGAGGCCGGCCGGGCCGGCCGCCCGCTGGAGGCCGGCCAGCTGCGCGCGCCTGCCGGCCATCTCCCGGGCCGCCTGCATGCCGTACAGGGCCGCCAGCCGGTACTCGGTGAACTGGTGGCGGATCCGCTCGCGCATCGCCGGGGCGAAGGCCGGGTCCGGATCCGCGTGGAAGACCACCACCGTGCCGGGATCGAGGGACCCGACCCGTGCGAAGAGCCATCGGGCGTGCTCGGCGTGCTCGAAGTACGGGTGCAACGCCTGCGTGGCCGCCGTGGTCGCCACCCTGTTGTTCTTGAGGTGGTTGCAGTCGGAGCAGGCCGGGACGAGGTTGTCGGGAACGACGGCGAGCAGCGGGTAGGAGGACTTCGGCAACTGGTGGTCGAGGGTGGCCACGTCCCGATGACCGCAGAACGGACAGCGGCCGAGCGGGGCCGCGGCGAGCAGCGCGTCGTAGTGCGACCGGCCGGCCTTGGTGTCGACGAGGCTGCGGGTGTAGACACGTCGCAGGGCCTTGCGATCGTCCGGATCCGCCGGCTGGTCCGCGAGATCCGCCAGGTTGTGCAGGGCCGCGGCGGCCGCCTCGACGGCATACCGGTCCGCGGCCTTGACCACGCCGGCCTCGAACCCTTCCAGCGTCGCCCGGCGGTCATCGTCGCTGACGGTGGCGACGCACGTCCGATACAGGTACCCGGCGTCGGTGCCGGGGCGGGGAACGGACCACATCACACGTCTCCGCCGCTGTCCCGGATGGCGACCAGCGTCAGGGCGATGGCCCTCGCCTCGGTGCCCAGCCGCTGGCCGAAGTGTGCGAGGACGGCCTCGTACGACATGCCCTCGCGCACGGCCGCGCGGATCATCCGGTGGTAGCCGGAGTCGGTAACCTCCAGCGAGAAGACCTCGTGCGTCAGCGTGCCGACGTTCTCCCCGAAGGTCTCCAGCGTGGGCCGCTCCGGCGTGACGAACTGGCCGTTGCGGCGGATCAGCCACACGCAGGAGGCGGGGACCTCCTGCAGCACCACCGGCGAGTGGGTCGCGACGACGGCGACGCCGTTGCGGTCGAGCAGCAGGTCGGACAGTGCCCGCACGAACGCGGCGAGCAGCGGCGGGTGCAGGTGCGCCTCCGGCTCGTCGAGCACGACGAGGGTGCGCTCGTGGACCTGCTCCACCAGGCTGGTGATGGTCAGCAGGACGATCGCGTGGCCGGAGCTCAGGCCGCCGAAGAGCTCGGTCGCCATCGCCCGGCGCCGCTCGGCGGAGGCGTCGAGGAACCGCGGCGTCCACCAGGCGTCGTCCTCCAGGAACCGGATCCGGAGTACCGCAGGGCGTTGACGGCCCTCGTCCACCGCTCGGCCGCCCGGCCCGTCAGGCATGCCTCGAGGCTCCTGGCGAACACCTCGGCCAGCTCGTCGCGGTCCAGCGGCGGCCCCGACGGCTGGTGCATCCCGACGTGCTTGTACGGGACGGCCTGATCCTCCCGCGGGATGGTGACGGGCTCGTCGAACGCGCTGAACGACACCGCGACCACGCCGTTGAACGTATCCACGGGCAATGACGACTCGGCATGCCGATCCGCGACGCCGCGCACGAGGCTGCGCAGCAGGTACGACTTGCCGACCCCGTTGCGTCCGATGAGCACGTGAATGTTCGTCGGCGGCTGCCGGTGCGGGTCCACGGTGAAGTCCAGCGCCCGCGACCAGCCGGGGAGCCCGAATGCGAAGTCGTACGGGGTGACCCGGGCCCCGCCGTTGGCGATCCGGCGGAACTGACCGCGCACCAGTCCCACGGACTTCTCTCGCAGGAGCGACGTCGTGGTGACGTGCTCGCTCTCCGCGCGTTCCAGCAGCGCCGGGTCGTACGCCAGGTCCCTCAGCGCGGTGAGCACCTCGACGCGGATGTCCGGGCCGAGCTGCTCCAGCGTCTCGTAGTACGTGTCGTCCTGGCCCAGGGAGAAGTACCGCTCGTCGAGAGACTCGAACCGCCTCTCCAGCTCGGGCCATGCGACCCACCCGGCCGGAACGCCGAAGCCCCCGATCTTGACGGCGCCGATGTCGTGCCGGCGGCCATCGTCGCCGACGACGAGCTGGAACATGGTGACGTAGCCGAAGTCGTTCCAGTTGTCCTTCACCAGAAACGCCTGCCGGCGGGCCCTCGGCACGTTGCCGTGCCCGCGCTCGACCTGCGTGAACAGCATGCAGTGCTCCAAATGCGATGCCTCCCACCCGGTGTGGGTGGGAGGCATCTCGTCAGGCGGTGGGGGCGTCAGCTGCAGCCGCTGGTGGAGCCGCAGCCCTCGCAGACGTAGCAGCTGCCGGCCGGGCGCATCTTCGTGCCGCAGGTGAAGCACAGCGGCGCGTCGGCGGCCTTGCCCTGGACCAGCTCCAGCAGCTCCGTCGAGGAGCCGATCCGCCGCGGGGGCTCCACCTCGGTCTTGGCCGCCGGCTTGTCCGCAGCGGCCGGCTTCACCACCGGGGCCGACTGGCGCATCTCGGTGAGGTCGACGTCCTCGCCGCCGGCCTCGGCGCGCAGCTGGGCCGCGCGCTCCGCCGAGGTCAGGATGCCCAGCTCCGAGCGGGTGTCGAAGTCGAGGAAGTCCAGCGCCAGGCGGCGGAAGATGTAGTCCATGACCGAGCTGGCCAGGCGGATGTCCGGGTCGTCGGTCATGCCGGCCGGCTCGAAGCGCATGTTCACGAACTTCGAGACGAAGGTCTCCAGCGGCACGCCGTACTGCAGGCCGATCGAGATCGCCACCGAGAAGGCGTCCATCACGCCGGCCAGGGTGGAGCCCTGCTTCGACATCTTGAGGAAGACCTCGCCCAGGCCGTCGTCCGGGTAGGACGAGGCCGTCAGGTACCCCTCGGCGCCGGCCACGGAGAAGGAGACCGTCGAGCTGGGCCGCTTCTTCGGCAGCCGCTTGCGCACCGGGCGGTACTCGATCACCTTCTCGGTCTTCACGACGACCTCGGCCGGCTGCTCCTCCTTCTCCTCGGCGGCCGAAGCCTTCGAGGAGGAGACCGCCGACAGCGGCTGGCCGACCTTGCAGTTGTCGCGGTAGATCGCGAGGGCCTTGAGGCCGAGTTTCCAGCCCTGGTAGTAGATCTCCTCGACGTCCTCGACGGTGGCCGACTCCGGCATGTTCACCGTCTTGGAGATGGCCCCGGAGATGAACGGCTGGATCGCCGCCATCATGCGGACGTGGCCCATCGGGGCGATGGTCCGCTCGCCCATCGCGCAGTCGAAGACGCTGTAGTGCTCCGGGCGCAGGCCCGGGGCGTCCACCACGTGGCCGTGCGCCGAGATGTGCTCGACGATCGCCTCGACCTGCTCCTCCTGGTAGCCCAGGGTGCGCAGGGCGCGCGGCACGGTCTGGTTGACGATCTGCATCGAGCCGCCGCCGACCAGCTTCTTGAACTTGACGAGGGCCAGGTCGGGCTCGACGCCGGTGGTGTCGCAGTCCATCATCAGGCCGATGGTGCCGGTCGGGGCGAGCACGCTGGCCTGCGAGTTGCGCCAGCCGTTCTTGGCGCCGATCTCGTTGCCCAGCGCCCACTGCGCGGTGGCCGCCTCCTTGATCGCGGCGTCGACGGCGCCGACGATGGCGATCTCGCCGTTGGCCGCGGCGTGGTTGTGCATGACCCGGGTGTGCGCGGTGGCGTTGCGGGCGTAGCCGTCGTAGGCGCCGACCACGCCGGCGAGCTCGGCCGAGCGGCGGTAGGCGGTGCCCGTCATGAGGCTGCTGATCGCCGCGGCGACGGCCCGGCCGCCGTCGGAGTCGTAGGCCAGGCCGCTGGCCATGAGCAGCGCGCCGAGGTTGGCGTAGCCGATGCCCAGCTGACGGTACGCGCGGCTGGTCTCGCCGATCTTCTCGGTCGGGAAGTCGGCGAAGGAGATCGAGATGTCCATCGACGTGATGACCAGCTCGACCGACTTCACGAACCGCTCGACCGCGAAGGAGCCGTCCGCGTTGAGGTACTTGAGGAGGTTCAGCGACGCGAGGTTGCAGCTGGAGTTGTCGAGGTGCATGTACTCGCTGCACGGGTTCGACGCGGTGATCCGCCCGGTCTCCGGGCAGGTGTGCCAGTCGTTGATCGTGTCGTCGTACTGGATGCCGGGGTCGGCGCACTCCCACGCCGCCTGAGCGATCTTGTGGAACAGCTCCTTGCCCTTGACCGTGGACACGACGCTGCCGTCGAGCCGGGCCCGCAGCCCGAACTCGGTGTCGTCCTCGACCGAGCGCATGAACTCGGCGGAGACGCGGACCGAGTTGTTGGCGTTCTGGTACTGCACGCTGACGATGTCGGCGCCGCCGAGGTCCATGTCGAAGCCCGCGTCGCGCAGGGCCCGGATCTTGTCCTCCTCGCGGGCCTTGGTCTCGATGAACTCCTCCACGTCGGGGTGGTCCACGTCGAGGATGACCATCTTGGCCGCGCGCCGGGTCGCCCCGCCGCTCTTGATCGTGCCGGCCGACGCGTCGGCGCCGCGCATGAACGAGACCGGCCCGCTGGCGGTGCCGCCGCTGGTGAGCAGCTCCTTGGACGAGCGGATCCGGGACAGGTTCACGCCGGAGCCGGAGCCGCCCTTGAAGATCAGCCCCTCCTCCTTGTACCAGTCGAGGATCGAGTCCATCGAGTCGTCGACGGCGAGGATGAAGCAGGCGCTGACCTGCTGCGGCGAGGACGTGCCGACGTTGAACCAGACCGGCGAGTTGAAGCTGAACACCTGGTGCAGCAGCATCCAGGTCAGCTCGTGGCCGAAGATCTCGGCGTCCTTGTCGGTGGCGAAGTAGCCGTGCTCCTGGCCGGCCTTGGTGTAGGTGGAGACCACGCGGTCGATCAGCTGGCGCAGCGACTGCTCGCGCTGCGGGGTGCCGACCGCGCCGCGGAAGTACTTCGTGGTGACGATGTTCGCGGCGTTGACGCTCCACGTCGTCGGGAACTCGACCCCCCGCTGCTCGAAGTTGATCGAGCCGTCCCGCCAGTTCGTCATGACGACGTCGCGGCGCTCCCACGCCACCTCGTCGTACGGGTGCACCCCGTCGGTCGTCCAGACCCGCTCGACCCGCAGCCCCTCCCGCAGGTCCTTGCGTGCCGACGACGTCTTCGTCTTCGTCTCCCCCGCCATCCGCGGCCCCCTCATCAGCGTGTGTGTCCTCGTTCGTCGTGGTGTTTGCCATCGGTACCGCATGAGCGTGCCGATCGGCGCAGTTCGTTACGGTGCTTTGTGGCGGTACTGTGCTTTCGGCGGGCGCTATCCCGTTTTGTCCGCTCTCCGGGCCGGACTCCCCCGTCCCCACGGAGAGGCCCGGCGCGACTCTCGTCGCCGGCCGGGTGAGCTCCACGGGTGACTTTTGCCCGTCGCGCGGGTGATCCTTGCCGTGCTCCTGCTCGCCGGCGTGCCGTGCGTTCAGCCCGTGGCGCGGGTGGCGGCTCGGCCCGCGCCGGTGGCGCTGAGCGCCCCGTCGCCGGGCTCGGCCCCCGTCCGGGCCGCCGGGGCCGGCGGACCCTCCCCCTGGGCGTGCTGCTCATGGTGCCGATGTCCCTGTTCCTGCTGCCGGCCCTGGCCCGCCCGCAGCGCGGCGATCTCGCGTTCGAAGTCGTTGAGCGAGTCGAACGACCGGTACACGCTGGCGAATCGCAGATACGCGACCTCGTCCAGGTCGCGCAGCGGCGTCAGGATGGCCAGCCCCACCTCGTGGCTCGGCAGCTCGGCGGCGCCCCGCGCGCGGACCGTCTCCTCGACCTTCTGCGCCAGCAGCGCGATGGCGTCCTCGTCGACCGGCCGCCCCTGGCAGGCCTTGCGCACCCCAGCGATGATCTTCGACCGGCTGAACGGCTCGGTCACCCCGCTGCGCTTGACCACGGCGAGCACCGCCTCCTCGACGGTGGTGAACCGCCGCCCGCACTCGGGGCAGGACCGCCGCCGCCGGATGATCTGGCCATCCTCGGCCTCCCGCGAGTCGACCACCCGGGAGTCGGCGTGCCGGCAGTACGGGCACCGCATGTCGATGGACCTCTCTCATGGTACGCCGGAAAAATCCGGATAAAAGGGCACGCCAGTCTCGACGGTGCTCCATGCCGCGAGCCCCGCCCCAATGACTACGTTCGGTGAGAGGTGCCTGCCATTTCCACAACCTGTGGACGACTTACACCCCTGTAACTACTACATCTAGGGGTAGACGCTATGCCGACGCCTACGCCGACGCAAGTCAAACGCGGATCCCGACACGTTTGTGTCGCGCATCTCAGCCCGCTGGACGCCACCGCCGGGAAATCCGCGCAGCTCAGCGGGTGCGCGGCAGGACCAGCCGCTGTCCGGCGTCGACACTGTAGCCGTCCAGGTGGTTGAGACGCCGGATGTCCTCCACCGTCGCGTCCCGCCCGCGCGAGCCCTTGTGCTCGGTCGCGATGCGCCAGAGCGTGTCCCCCGGCTGCACGATGACCGTCGGCGCCGGCCCCGGCGGGTCGGCCGCCTGCCCCGGCGCGGAGATCAGGGCGACCGCGCCGCCGGCGAGGGCGAGCAGGAAGCAGAACAGGACGACCCGCCCACGCCGCGTGAGCCGGATCGGCGCCCGTCGTCCCATGTCGGCTCCTTTCGTACGTACATGCGTTCTATAGAACAACCGTACGATGGGTTTATCAGAGCCGGAAGCCCGATGTCGAGAAGACACACCGAAAAATCGGCGCGCCACGTAGTACAGATGTTTGAAACTGTGGTACCTCGGCGATACGGTGATCCACACACGATCAAGGCGCTTGATCGGGATCACCGGACCCATGCGACAACCGGCTCCCCCGCACCCGCGGGAAGCCCGGGTGACGGACCACCCCACGGCCCGTCGCAGGCGCGGCGCCAGCCCGCACCTGCCAACACGAGGGAGGACGACGTGTCAGCCGACGACCGCACCGACGCACCCGCCAGCGAGCCCGCCGAGCTCGACGCGGCCCCCGGCGCCGAGGTCACCGCCATCGGTGCCCGCGCCGGCGCGAGGCGCGCCACCCGCCGCCGCGGCGGCGAGCCGGAGATGCGCGCCGTCACCGCGGTGGTCAGCGCCTTCCCCGACCTCTTCGCCGCCGACCTGACCGTCCGCCAGCGCCGCATCCTGGAGTTCATCCGCGCCGCCGTGGAGCGCAACGGCTACCCGCCGAGCGTCCGCGAGATCGGCGAGGCCGTCGGCCTGGTCTCCCCGTCCAGCGTCGCCTACCAGCTCAAGGAGCTCGAGCGCAAGGGCTACCTGCGCCGCGACCCCAACCGCCCGCGCGCCGTGGACGTCCGCCCCCCGAGCGAGCTCGTCTCCGTCGACGAGGAAGCCGCCCGCGCCGCCCGCCCGGCCCCCGCCTACGTCCCGGTCCTCGGCCGCATCGCCGCCGGCGGCCCCATCCTCGCCGAGCAGGCCGTCGAGGACGTCTTCCCCCTCCCCCGCGAGCTCGTCGGCGAGGGCACCCTCTTCATGCTCCAGGTCAAGGGCGACTCGATGCTCGACGCCGCCATCTGCGACGGCGACTGGGTCGTCGTGCGCCAGCAGCCCAACGCCAACAACGGCGAGATCGTCGCCGCCATGCTGGAGGGCGAGGCCACGGTGAAGACCTACCGCAACCGCGACGGCCACGTCTGGCTGATGCCCCAGAACGCCGCCTTCGACCCCATCCCGGGCGACCACGCCACCATCCTGGGCCGCGTGGTCACGGTGGTACGCCGCATCTGACCCTCCCGCCCGGGGGGCCCACCTACGCCCCCCGGCCTCCACCCGCCAACCCCGCGGCGCTTCCCGGCAGCCGTTCGCCCCGCCGCGCCACCTGCGGGGATCACGCCCGCCGGACCGGCAGCCCCGCGCCCTCCGACGTCCCCGAGACCGGTCACGAACCGTGCAGGACGACGCCCGGCGGGTCAGGGGCAGCCGGTCGGCACTGGGGCGGATCGGCACGCGGACACGCCCGCAGGCCAGCCGCATCCCACCGTCCTTGATCGCACCGGCCAGCCGCACCGCACCAACCAGCACCGGACGCCAGGACACCGCCGCGCCCCTATCCACCACAGCGCCGAGACGCCCGATCAGCGACTCGAGAGCGCAACCGCAACCGTGGCCACCCAACCGCCGCAGCGTCGAGCCGACCCGATCACGAGCGCGAGGGCCTAACCGCGCCGCAGCGCCCCATCCGCCACCGCGCTGAGCGGGCCCGATCCGCGACGCGAGAGCGCAACCGCGACACTCCACCCGGCGCAGCCCCGCGCCCGACCCCGATCAGCGACGCGACGTAAGAGCGCAGCCGCGACCGTCACACTCCACCGGGCGCAGCATCGCGCCCGACCCGATCAGCGATGCGAGAGCCCAGCCACGGCCGCGCCCGACCCGATCCGATCAGCGGCGCAAAGGCACGGCCGCGGCGCAAACACGCCGCTCGGCGCGGCGCCGAGGCGGGCCGGTCAGCGGCGCCGGGGCGTAGGCGCGGCCGTGAAGCTCCGCCCGACGCGGTGGTGAGGCGGGCCGGGTCAGCGGTGCGGGGCGTAGCCGCGGTCGTAGCCGTCCTGGTCCCCCGGGCCGTAACCGCCGCGTTGACCGTACGCGGGCGGGGGTGGGCCTTGGGAGAAGCCCCTCGGGGACTCCTGGTCGTAGCCGGACGACGGGCCGTAGCCGCCGCGGTCGCCACCGCCGCCACCGCCGTAGACGCCGCCACCGCCACCGCCGGGGCCACTGGGGCCGCCTCGGCCGCCGCGGTCCCCGCCGCCACCGCCGGCGCCACCCCGGCCGCCGCGGTCCCCGCCACCGCCGCCGGCGCCGTAGACGTTGCCGCCGCCGTACACGTTGTCGCCGCGATCCGGACCCCCGCGGCCGCCGTAGGCGTCGCCGCGATCCTGGCCGCCGCCGTAAACATCGCCGCGGTCCGGGCCGCCGCCATAGACGTTGCCGCCACCCGGGCCGCCGCGGTCCGAGCCGCCACCGCCGTAGACGTTGCCGCCGCCCGGCCCGCCCCGGTCGTCGCGGCCCTGGCCGCCGTAGGCGTTGCCGCCGCCGTACACGTTGTCGCTGCGATCCGGGCCGCCGCCGTACACGTTGTCGCCGCGATCCGGGCCGCCGCCGTAGACGCTGCCGGGCGGGCCCACCGCGGCGAGGTCGTCGGCGTCGGGGCGTCCCGAGCCGCCGGTCAGGCCCGCGGCGCGGCGGGCCGCCCGGGAGCGGCGGATGCCGATCACGCCCGCGACGACCAGGCCCAGGCCGATCACGCCGATGGCGCCGACCGCGTAGGTGATGTCCTGCAGGCTCAGGGACTTCAGGAAGGACTTGTCGGGCTTCTTGGCCTCGTCCGGCTTCGTGGTGTCGCCGGTGCCGCCCGCCGCGGCGGTCGACGGCGTGTACTTGAGCAGAGACGGCGTCTTCTTCGAGGACTCCTGGTCGGAGGCGGTGATGAAGAACTTGCCGTCCAGCGTGTAGGTGATGGCCTCGCCCTGCGCCTCGTTCGGCAGCGGGGTGATGCGCGGCTTGCCCGTCGTGATGGCCTTCACCACGTCGCCGCCCGCGACGTCGAACTCGTAGGCGTCGGAGTAGGTGCGGACCACGACCTTCGAGCCGTCCGGGGACCCCGCGGCGCCGGTCACCAGCTTCCAGCCGAGCATGCCCAGCGGGTTGGGGGTCTTGGTCTCCTGGGCGGTGAAGGTGCCGACCTTCTTGAGCTTCACCACGTTGTCGGGCACGAGCGGGCTCTCGGGGATGTACACCTCGCTCGGCGGGGACTTCGTGATGATGACCGGCAGGCCGTCGCCGTTGATGAGGAGGGCCTCGGCGTCGTGCTTCAGGCCGTCCGGATACGCCATCCGGCTGATCGTGGGCGACTTCGCGCCCGGCGCCAAGGTCCAGATGGCCACCTTCGCGCGTGGGGTGTCGGAGCCGCCGCTGGCCGCGTCGTTGTCGCCGATGTCGGCGATATACAGCGTCCCGTTCTTGTCCATCGCGGCGTCTTCGGGGTCAATCGCCCGGGTCGGGTAGTCGATGGTCTTGACGAGCTTGCAGGAGGCGTCGAGCTGGAAGATCCGGGGCTTGGCCGGCGCCGTCTGACTGTCCTGGATCGCGTAGTAGCCGCCTTCGATGGCTACCAGGCCCGAGATCTCGTTGACTTCCTTACCGTTCGGGGTGCACACCGTAGTGCCCGCGGCGGCCGAGGCTCCGGCCGACGGCGCGTGTGCCGCGGCTGGGGCCGACACACTCGCCGATGCGCAGATCACCGCAGCCGCACTGAGCACCACCCGGAGTCGCATCCCGCAAGTCTGGCAGAGCCGGACCGGGATTGGGGGTGCCCGGTCCGGCTGTCACTCGCGGTGATCGGGCAGCGCAACGCTGCGTAGTCAGACGACGAAGGGCGCGAGCTCAGCCGCGAGGCCCTCCGTGACGCGGGCCCGCAGGCGGGTGCCCTCGGCCAGGTGCGAGGTCTCGAGCACCTCGCCGATCGAGTGCACGCGGGCCACCAGGTCGCCGCGCTCGTACGGCACCACCGCCGTCAGCTCCAGCGGCGGCCACGGCAGCTTGCGCTCGACCGCGTCCCGGACGTCGTCCAGGCCGGCCCCGGTGCGGGCGGAGGCGAAGACCGCGTCCGGCCACAGCCGCTTGAGCCGCAGCTGCGTCTCCTCGTCGGCCGCGTCGACCTTGTTGATGACGAGCAGCTCCGGCACGGCGTCGGCGCCGACCTCGGCGAGCACCTCGCGGACGGCCCGGACCTGGGCCTCGGGGTCCGCGTGCGAACCGTCGACGACGTGCAGTACCAGATCTGCCTCGGCAACTTCCTCCAAGGTCGACCGGAAGGCCTCGATGAGCTGGTGGGGCAGGTGACGGACGAACCCGACGGTGTCCGACAGCGTGTAGACCCGCCCGTCGGCCGCCCGGGCCCGCCGCGTGGTGGTGTCCAGGGTGGCGAACAGCGCATCCTCCACCAGCACGCCCGCACCGGTCAGCCGGTTGAGCAGGCTGGACTTGCCGGCGTTGGTGTAGCCGGCGATCGCCACGGCCGGCACCCGGTTGCGCCGCCGCGTGGCCCGCTTGGTGTCGCGGATGGTGGCCATGGCGGCGATCTCCCGCTTGAGCCGCGCGATCCGGGTGCGGATGCGCCGCCGGTCGATCTCCAGCTTGGTCTCACCGGGGCCACGCAGGCCCACGCCGCCGTTGCCGCTGGCCGAGCCACCGGCCTGGCGGCTGAGCGCCTCACCCCAGCCTCGCAGGCGCGGCAGGAAGTACTGCAGCTGCGCCAGCTCGACCTGGGCCTTGCCCTCCTTGCTCTTGGCGTGCTGGGCGAAGATGTCCAGGATCAGCGCCGTGCGGTCGATGACCTTGACGTTGACCTGCGACTCCAGCGTGCGCAGCTGCGACGGGGAGAGCTCGCCGTCGCAGATGACGGTGTCGGCGCCGCTGCTGTGCACCACGGCGCGCAGCTCGTCGACCTTGCCCCGGCCGATGAAGGTGGACGGGTCGGGCCGGCCGCGGCGCTGGATGAGGCCGTCGAGCACCTGGCTGCCGGCCGTCTCGGCGAGCGCCGCCAGCTCGGTCAGCGAGTTCTCGGCGTCGGTGACGGTGCCTTCGGTCCAGACCCCGACCAGCACGACGCGCTCGAGGCGCAGCTGGCGGTACTCGACCTCGGTGACGTCGGCGAGTTCGGTGGACAGCCCGGCGACGCGGCGCAGGGCATGACGCTCCTGGAGGGCGAGATCTCCGTCGTCGAAGACCTCGTCCGCGTCGAACTCGTCTGCGGAATAGGTCGTCTGTGCGCGCAAGATGATCTCCTCCGTGTGCGGATAACCCGTCAATCCTGACACCTCGAGGGCGCGACGGCACTTGATATCCACACCCCGGCGCCAGGCCGGGGCGACGCGGAGGGTGAGAATGGGCTGGTGACACCTGCCACACACAGACTACCCAGCGCCGGGTTCTCCCTCACCATCCGTGTCTCCGTCATCGCCGATGCCTCCGCGATCGGCCGCCTCACCACTGCCGTCGGCGAAGCCGGCGGGATCGTCACCGCGGTCGACGTCGTCGACTCCGACAACCTCAACGTCGTGGTCGACCTCACCTGCGACACCGCCGACTCCGCGCACGCCGAGCAGGTCGTGGCCTGCTTGGAGAAGCTCGACGGGGTCGACGTGCGCAAAGTGTCGGACCGCACCTTCCTGCTCCATCTCGGCGGCAAGATCGAGGTCGCGCCGAAGGTCGCCCTGCGCAACCGCGACGAGCTGTCCCGCGCCTACACCCCGGGCGTGGCCCGGGTCTGCCTGGCCATCGCCGAGAACCCCGACGACGCCCGCCGGCTCACGATCAAGCGCAACACCGTCGCCGTGGTCACCGACGGCTCCGCCGTGCTCGGGCTGGGCAACATCGGGCCGTACGCCGCCATGCCCGTCATGGAGGGCAAGGCCGCCCTGTTCAAACGCTTCGGCGGGGTGGACGCCTGGCCGGTCGTGCTCGACACCCAGAACACCGAGGAGATCATCGCGATCGTCAAGGCGATCGCCCCGGCCTACGGCGGGATCAACCTCGAGGACATCGCCGCCCCGCGCTGCTTCGAGATCGAGGAGCGGCTGCGCGAGCAGCTGGACATCCCGGTGTTCCACGACGACCAGCACGGCACCGCGATCTGCGTGCTGGCCGCCCTCACCAACGCCCTGCGGGTGGTCGGCAAGCCGATCAGCAAGGTGAAGGTCGTGGTCAGCGGGGCGGGCGCGGCCGGCACCGCGATCATGAAACTGCTGCTGCGCCAGGGCGTCGGCGACGTCATCGCCACCGACCGGCCGGGCGCCCTGCATCGGGGCATGACCGGGCTGTCGGGCAGCTGGCAGTGGCTGGTCGAGAACACCAACAAGGGCGACTACCGCGGCGACCTGCGCGGCGCCCTGGCCGGCGCCGACGTCTTCATCGGGGTGAGCGCACCCAACCTGCTCACCGGCGCCGACATCGCCACGATGGCGCCCAACTCGATCGTGTTCGCCCTGGCCAACCCCGACCCGGAGGTCGACCCGCGGGAGGCCCGCGAGCACGCCGCGATCGTCGCCACCGGCCGCTCCGACCAGCCGAACCAGATCAACAACGTGCTCGCGTTCCCGGGCGTGTTCCGCGGCATGCTCGACGCCCAGGCCCGCGAGTTCACCGACGCGATGGCCCTGGCCGCGGCGCGGGCGATCGCCGACACCGTCGGCGAGGACAAGCTCAACCCGACGGTGATCGTGCCGAGCGTGTTCGACGCGCGGGTGGCCCCGGCCGTCGCCGCCGCCGTGCGGGCCGCGGCGAAGGGACCGCAGCTCGACTCGACCCCCGACGGCAGCGCCGGGGAGGCTCAGGAGTAGGTCGGCGCCAGCTGGCGGATGGCCTGCGCGTCGACGTCGCCATGCGCGACGACGACCGCAGGCCCCCGCAGCAGGCACTCGGTCGGCGTCGACGTCACGGTCAGCCGGCCGCCGGGCAGGTCGATCACGACCACGCCGCTGTCCAGGCCCGCATGGTGCAGGGCGACCGCGGCCACCGCGCAGGCGCCGGAGCCGCACGACTGGGTCTCGCCGGAGCCGCGCTCGTACACGCGCATCCGCCGATACAGGTCGGAGCCGGTCGGGGCCGGGCCTGCCGCGGCGAACTCGACGTTCACCCCGGCCGGGAAGATCAGCGGGTCGATCGACGGCGCGCGGGTCAGGTCGAGCCCCTCCAGGGTCGGCTCGTCGACCGCGCAGACCAGGTGCGGGTTGCCCACGTCCACCGCCGTGCCGATGAAGCTCGCGCCGAACGAGGCCGCCTCGCTCTGCACGTAGACCCGCGGCACCGGCATCCCGGCCGAGATCTCCTCGCCCATGGTGACCGGCACCACCCCCGCGCGGGTGACCAGGTCGAACGAGCCCTCGGGGTCGACCAGGCCGGCCTCGGCGAGGTACCGCGCGTAGACCCGCACCCCGTTGCCGCACATCTCCGACTGCGAGCCGTCGGCGTTCCAGTAGTCCATGAACCACTCGGCGCCGGCCGCGGACGCCTCGGCCTCCGGGTGGGCCGCGCTGCGCACCACGCGCAGCACGCCGTCGGCGCCGATGCCGCGGCGCCGGTCGCACAGGGCGGCGACGAGGGCCGGGGTCAGCGGCAGGGTGCCGTCCGGGTCGGGCAGGATGACGAAGTCGTTGCCCGTGCCGTGGCCTTTCGCGAAGCGCATGGCGTCAATCTTGCCGCACGGCCCGCAGCGCCGCCTCGGTGATGTCCGCCGCCGCGCCGTCGAGCCAGACGATCCGCCCGTCCCGGCGGAACCAGGAGCGCTGCCGGCGCACGAACCGCCGGGTGGCGCGCACGGTCTCGGCCCGGGCCTCCTCGTCGGAACACAGCCCGTCGAGATGGTTCAGGATCTGGCGGTACCCCAGCGCGCCGCCGGCCGTGCGACCGTCCCGCAGCCCGTGGCCGGCCAGCACGCGCACCTCCTCGACGAGGCCCGCCGCCCACATCGCGTCGACCCGGGCCGCGATCCGCTCGTCGAGGACGGCCGTGTCCACGTCGACGCCGAGCTGCAGCGCGTCGTACACCGGCCGCGGCGGCGGCAGCTGGGCCGTGAACGCGGTGCCGGTCAGCGCGTTGACCTCCAGGGCGCGCACGATCCGCCGCCCGTTGCTGGGCAGGATGCGCCCGGCCGCGACCGGGTCGGCCGCCAGCAGCCGGGCGTACAGCGGCGCCGGCCCGGCCTCGGCCAGCTCCCGCTCCAGCTCCGCGCGCAGGTCCGGGTCGGTGCCCGGGAAGTCGAAGTCCTCCAGGACGGCCCGCACGTACAGGCCGGAGCCGCCCACGAGCAGCGGCACCCGGCCGCGGGCGGCGATGTCGTCGATGGCCTCGCGGGCCAGCCCCTGGTAGACGGCCACGCTGGCCGGCTCGGTGACGTCCCAGATGTCCAGGACGTGGTGGGGCACGCCGCGGCGCTCGGCCGGGGTGAGCTTCGCGGTGCCGATGTCCATCCCGCGGTACAGCTGCATGGAATCGGCGTTGACGACCTCCCCGCCGAGCTCCTCGGCCAGCCGCAGGCTCAGGGCCGACTTGCCCGCCGCGGTGGGCCCGACGATCGCGATGACACGGTTCATGCGGCGATGCTCATTCGGTGGTAGCCAACCGTTCACTCCATGTGGCGACGAAGTAGCCGACACCGTACGGGGCCGCGTCGTACAGCAGCTCACCGGCCATCTGGCGGTCGGCCGCCCCGGCCAGCACCTGCCACGGCGCCCGGCCCGCGGCCCACAGCTGCGCCGCCGTCGCGGGGTCGAGCGCGGCCAGCGCGTCCGCGTCGGCCCCGGCCAGGGCGGACGCGACGGCGGCGTCGAAGCCTTCGGCGCGCTCGTCGAAGAAGCCGGGAGCCTTCTCGGTACGGCACGCAGACCCGTCGCCGAGCACCAGCAGGGCGACCCGATCGGCCTCGCCGGCCAGCTCCCGGCCCAGCTCGGCACACTGCCGCGGGGTCGCGTCGGCGGCCACGCTCTGGAAGTTTCCGGCCCCCGGGGCGAGCCACGCCCCGATGAGCAGGCTCAGCGGGAGCTGCTCCCCCGAGGGATCACCCACCGGCAGATCGATGCCCCACGGGGACAGGGTTCCCCCGAACGGCGCGACACGGCGTACCGTTCTCGTATCGGAACCGACAACGATGAGCGAGTCGACCGAGGCATTCGCCAGGTGCGCCACCGCGGCGCGGCAGGCAGCCCTCAGGTCGTCCAGCTCGCTCGCCGCCCCGGCGGCCACCTCCGGCACGAGTAGTGGTGGATGTGGACAGACCGCGGCGACGACGAGTGACACGACCTAACGTTATCGGGGACGGTCTCTGCGCGGTCGTTCGACCCGTGAATGGCACCGGAATGGTCACGGTTCGGCCGCAGGCACTCGACCGGCCCCGGGGCACACCTGTGAGAATGCCCTGGGGAACTTTGCTGTGCGATGGCGGCGTGACGGTGGGATACCCGATCCTACGGGCGCCGGGAGCGAGGATGGGCTGATGAGCGACCCTACGGAGTTTGGACGGATCGACGCCGACGGCAATGTCTTCGTGAAGACGGCCGCAGGTGAGCGCCCCATCGGGTCATGGCAGGCGGGCACGCCCGAGGAAGGCCTGGCCCATTTCGCCCGCCGGTATGCCGACCTGGTGACCGAGGTCGACCTGATCGAGGCCCGTCTCGGCAGCGGCGCCGCAGATGCCGGCCAGTCACTGTCCACCATCCGGCGCCTGCGCAGCGGCCTCGACGAGGCGCACGTGGTCGGCGACATCGACGGGCTCTCCGCCCGCCTCGACAAGCTTGTCCTGGTCGCCGAGGAGAAGGCCGGCGCCGCCCGGGCCGCCCGCGACGCGGCCCGCGCCGAGTCGCTCGCCCGCAAGACCGCCCTGGTCGAGGAGGCCGAGGTCATCGCGGCCGAGGCGACCGGCTGGAAGACGGCCGGCGACCGGCTCAAGGAGATCCTCGACGAGTGGAAGTCGATCCACGGCGTCGAGAAGAAGGCCGAGAGCGAGCTGTGGAAGCGCTACGCCGCCGCGCGTGACGCCTTCACCCGCCGCCGGGGCGCCCACTTCGCCACCCTCGACTCCAACCGCAAGCAGGCGCAGGGCCGCAAGGAGGAGCTCGTCGTCGAGGCCGAGCAGCTGTCCGAGTCCACCGAGTGGAACGCGACCGCCGCCCGGCTCAAGGAGCTCATGACCGAGTGGAAGGCCGCCCCGCGCGCCGCGAAGGACACCGAGCAGAAGCTCTGGGAGCGCTTCCGGGGCGCTCAGGACGCCTTCTTCAAGCGGCGCAGCGAGGTGTTCTCGGCGCGCGACGCCGAGTTCAAGGGCAACCTGGAGCGCAAGCAGGAGCTCCTCGCCCAGGCCGAGGCCCTCGACATCGACGCCGACCCGAAGGGCGCCCAGAACCGGCTCCGCGAGATCCAGGGCACCTGGCACGACGTCGGGCGCGTCCCGCGCGAGGCCCAGGCGGGCCTGGACCGCCGGCTCCGCACCGTCGAGGACAAGGTCAAGGCGGCCATGGACGCCGCCTGGCGGCGCACCCCGCCGGAGGCCAGCCCGCTGCTGGCCCAGATGCGCGAGCAGGTGGCCCGCGCCGAGCAGCAGCTGGCCAGCGCCCAGGCCGCCGGCGACCAGCGCCGCATCAAGGAGGCCGAGAAGGCCCTGGAGTCGAAGCGCAAGTTCCTGGCGATGGCGGAGCACACCAGCTGACGGACTTCTCCAGTGGCGGGCCCTGACCCGTCCGACATAGAAAAGTTGACCACTACACGCCGCCTGCGTGTAGTGGTCAACGCTTTTCTACCCAAATGCCGGGGGAGCTCCGCTCCACCCGAACCCCCTCAAGACCTGCATCGCGGCCCTCGGCCGGTTCACCGGTCGCTTCTCGGTCCTCCCACGTCCACGCCGACTGAACACGCCGGGAATCCGGGACGCGACAGCGACGGAGGCGGCACCCATCGGGACTGAGCCCACCGTCTCGGGTTTCAGTCAGCCGGGTTCCGCGCCGCTTCGGCCCGACTGCCGAGGCGTCGATCTGCCGGAACGGGCGAGCTCGGCGGCAGCCCGTGTCAGCAGTGGGAGGCGGGCTGCGCGGGCGGGGTGCCGATCGTCGGCATGCCCAGCTTCACGCCCGGGGTGCGGGTCACCTGGCCCGATTCCCAGGCGTCGCCGGCCCGCGTGCGGCGGTGCGAGACGAGCGGGCCGTCGGCGTTGAGGTGGTGCGGCGCCGCGTACGTGACGGTCGTGTGCACGATGTCGCCCGGCCGGATGCCGGCGGCGGGGTCGGCCGCGAAGTGCACCAGCCGGCCGTCCCGGGCCCGGCCCGAGAGCCGCCCGGTGGACCCGTCCTTGCGTCCCTCACCCACGGCGACCAGCACCTCGAGCGTCGAGCCGACCAGGTTCTTGTTCTCCGCCCACGAGATGTCCTCGAGGGTGGCGATCAGCCGGTCGTAGCGCTCCTGCACGACCGCCTTCGGGATCTGCGACTCCATCGTGGCCGCCGGCGTGCCGGGGCGCTTGGAGTACTGGAACGTGAAGGCGCTGGAGTAGCGGGCCGCGCGGACCACCTCGAGGGTCTGCTCGAAGTCGGCGTCCGTCTCGCCCGGGAAGCCGACGATGATGTCGGTGGTGATGGCGGCGTCCGGCATCGCGGCGCGCACCTTGTCGATGATCCCGAGGTACTTCTCCGACCGGTACGACCGGCGCATCGCGCGCAGGACCGTGTCGGAGCCCGACTGCAGTGGCATGTGCAGCGAGTGGCAGACGTTCGGGGTCTCGGCCATCGCGGCGATCACGTCGTCGGTGAAGTCCTTCGGGTGCGGGCTGGTGAAGCGCACCCGCTCCAGGCCCTCGACGTCGCCGCACGCGCGCAGGAGCTTGCCGAAGGCGTAGCGGTCGCCGAACTCGACGCCGTAGGAGTTCACGTTCTGGCCCAGCAGGGTCACCTCGAGCACGCCCTCGGCGGCCAGGGCGCGCACCTCGGCCAGGATGTCGCCCGGCCGGCGGTCCTTCTCCTTGCCGCGCAGGGCCGGCACGATGCAGAACGTGCACGTGTTGTTGCAGCCGACGGAGATCGACACCCAGCCGGCGTAGGTCGACTCGCGGCGGGTCGGCAGCGTGGACGGGAACACCTCGAGCGACTCGAGGATCTCCACCTCGGCGGCGGCGTTGTGCCGGGCCCGCTCCAGCAGCACCGGCAGCGAGCCGATGTTGTGGGTGCCGAAGACCACGTCCACCCAGGGGGCCTTCTTCACGATGTCGCCGCGATCCTTCTGGGCCAGGCAGCCGCCGACGGCGATCTGCATGCCCGGGTGGGCGAGCTTCGTGGGACGCAGGTGGCCGAGGTTGCCGTACAGCCGGTTGTCGGCGTTCTCCCGCACCGCGCACGTGTTGAACACGACGACGTCGGGCTCGCCGTCGCCGGCCGCCGGCACGTAGCCGGCCTCCTCCAGCAGCCCGGAGATGCGCTCGGAGTCGTGAGCGTTCATCTGGCAGCCGTAGGTGATCACGCGAAACGTACGGGTCTCAGTCATGGCACGGAAATACTAGCCCCCCACGTGCTCACCGGCCGTATCCACGAGCCCCGGCAGCCTGATGCGGCCACGTTGCCCAATGCACGTGGCTGCCCGGCGCGATCGAACCCGGCCGGTCGGCCACAGGTCGGGGCAAAACGTCCGTCGTTATCGGCCCGTGACCACTACGCGGCAGATCATGACCCTTTGCCTCGCTAACGTCGTTCGCACCGGAGAGGGAGACGGGCATCGTCTATGTAGTGGGGCGGAAGATGACGGACCAGCCATTGATCGTGCTCAGCGGCGTGAACAAGTGGTTCGGCGAGCTGCACGTGTTGCGCGACATCAACCTGTCGATCGGGCGGGGCGAGGTCGTCGTGGTGATCGGGCCGTCCGGCTCCGGCAAGTCGACGCTCTGCCGGGCCATCAACCGGCTCGAGCCGATCAGCCAGGGCGAGATCGTGTTCGACGGCGTGCGGCTGCCCGAGGAGGGCCGGCCGCTGGCGCGCCTGCGCAGCGAGGTCGGCATGGTGTTCCAGTCGTTCAACCTGTTCGCGCACAAGACCGTCCTCGAGAACGTGATGCTCGGCCCGGTCAAGGTACGCAAGGAGAAGCCCGCGGCCGTCCGCGAGCGGGCGATGGGCCTGCTGGAGCGGGTCGGCATCGCCAAGCAGGCGGACAAGTATCCGGCGCAGATGTCCGGCGGCCAGCAGCAGCGCGCGGCGATCGCGCGCGCCCTGGCCATGCAGCCCAAGGCGATGCTCTTCGACGAGCCCACGAGCGCGCTCGACCCGGAGATGGTCGGCGAGGTGCTCGACGTGATGACCACCCTGGCGGGCGAGGGCATGACGATGGTCGTCGTCACCCACGAGATGGGCTTCGCCCGGCACGCGGCCAACCGGGTCGTGTTCATGGCGGACGGCCAGCTCGTCGAGGAGGCCTCGCCGGCCGAGTTCTTCGCCAGCCCGCGCTCGGAGCGGGCCAAGGACTTCCTGTCGAAGATCCTGACCCACTGAAATCGGACTTTTCGCACACCTCGGTACCTGAATCAGGCGCATCGGCCCCGGTGCGCCAGCCCGGCCGCCGGCCCCACACCGGACGGCCATGAGGTTATGGAAGGAGCACCGCACACCATGCGTATCACGCGGATTGTGGCCATGACGGCCGCCGTCGCCACGCTTTCGCTCGGCCTCGCCGCTTGCGGCAAGGAGGGCACCCCGACCCCGGAGACCCCCGCGGGCTCGGGCGCCGCGCCGCAGGCGGCCAGCGACGCGTGCACCTCGTCGGGCACCTCGTTCGCGCCGGCCAGCGGCGTCGCGATCGCCGGCAGCCCGACGTTCGAGAAGATCAAGTCGGCCGGCAAGGTCGTCATCGGCGTCAAGTTCGACCAGCCGAACCTGGGCTACAAGGACGCCTCGGGCAAGCGCTGCGGCTTCGACATCGAGATCGCCCAGCTGATCGCGTCGAAGCTCGGCGTCGACCCGGCGAAGATCGAGTACAAGGAGATCGCCTCGGCCAACCGCGAGACGGCGATCAAGGGCGGCGAGGTCGACTACTACGTCGGCACCTACTCGATCACCGAGAAGCGCAAGGCCGACGTCTCGTTCGCCGGCCCGTACTTCGTCGCCGCGCAGGACCTGCTGGTGCGCAAGGACGACACGTCCATCACCGGCTCGTCCTCGCTGCAGGGCAAGAAGGTCTGCTCCGCCACCGGCTCGACGCCGATCCAGCGGGTGCGCGACCAGAAGCTCACCGACGCCGGCAACATCGTGGAGTTCAAGACCTACTCCGAGTGCGTCTCCCAGCTGATCGACAAGAAGGTCGACGCCGTCACCACCGACGACGCGATCCTCAAGGGCTACGCGGCGCAGAACCAGAGCCTGCTCAAGGTCGTCGGCAGCCCGTTCACCGACCCGGCGACCGGCAGGCCGTACCCGGAGAAGTACGGCATCGGCCTGGCCCACGACGACAAGGCGCTGCGCGACTTCGTCAACGCCGCGCTGGAGAAGGCCGAGCAGGACGGCACCTGGCAGAAGATCTACGACGGCACGCTGGGCAAGTCCGGCTCGGCGGCCACGGCCCCGGCCCTCGAGAAGTACTGACCTGACACGGGACGCCGCCCCACGCCCGGGGCGGCGTCCCTTCCATTGAGCAACCGTCTTGCGATGGGCAGCGGATGAAGATGGGCAGCGGATGAACGAGTTTCTTCACGTCCTCACGGACAACTGGGACGTCATCGGGTCGCACTTCCTGGCCACGATCGAGCTGTTCCTGATCGCCGGGGTGTGCTCATTGGTCCTCGGCACCCTGCTGACCGCGATGCGCGTCTCGCCGGTCCCGGCCCTGCGCGGCTTCGGCACCGGCTACGTGCTGCTGCTGCGCAACTGCCCGCTGACGCTGGTCTTCGCGCTGCTGGTCTTCGCGGTGCCGAAGCTCGACGTCAACCTCGACTACTTCCCCAGCGCCTGCGTGGCGCTGACCGCCTACACCAGCGCGTTCGTCTGTGAGGCGCTGCGCTCGGGCATCAACACGGTGCCGGTCGGGCAGGCCGAGGCGGCCCGCGCGCTGGGCATGACCTTCACCCAGGTGCTGGGCAACGTCGTGCTGCCGCAGGCCTTCCGCACGGTGGTCCCGCCGATGATCAGCGTCTTCAACGCGATGCTGAAGAACACCACGATCGCGGCCGGCTTCTCGGTGGCCGAGGCGGGCGCGATCCAGGCGTACCTGTCCGAGCGCGGCGAGAACCAGATCTACGTGCTGCTGTGGGTCACGATCGGGTTCCTGATCCTGGTGGCGCCGCTGGTCGTCACGCAGCGGATGCTGGAGCGACGCTGGGGGGTCGCGCGATGAGCAACGTCCTGTACGACCTGCCCGGGCCGAAGGCGCGGCTGCGCAACCGGCTCCTCGGCGGCGTGAGCATTATCGGGATCGTGGCGCTGCTGGCGTACATCGTCATGCGCTTCAACGACACCGGCCAGTTCGACTCCATCAAGTGGCAGCAGTTCGAGTATGCCGCCATCCAGCAGCAACTGGTCGACGGCTACCTCACCACGCTGCGCGCGGCCGGCACCGCGGCGGTCCTGGCGCTGGTGCTCGGCACGCTGCTGGCCGCGGCCCGCCTGAGCGACCACGCCTACTTCCGGGCCCCGGCCTCGTTCCTCGTGGAGCTGTTCCGGGCCATCCCGCTGCTCGTGCTGATCTTCTTCGCCTACTACGGGCCGATCCAGCTGGGCTACAAGGTCGGGCCGTTCTGGCCGCTGGTGATCGGCCTCACGATCTACAACGGCGCGGTGCTGGCCGAGATCTTCCGGGCCGGCATCCTCGCGGTGGCCAGGGGCCAGTCCGAGGCGGCGTACGCGCTGGGCATGCGCAAGACCCAGGTGATGTCGTTGATCCTGCTGCCGCAGGCGGTCCGGGCCATGCTGCCGGCCATCGTCAGCCAGCTCGTGGTGCTGCTCAAGGACACGGCGCTGGGCTTCATCATCCAGCTGCCGGAGCTGCTGTACGTCGGCAAGCAGATCGGCGGCCGGCTGCCCTTCGGCCTGCCGTACGTCCCGAGCTACCTCGTCGTCGCGGCGATCTACATCACGACGTGCGGCCTGCTGTCCTGGCTCGCCTTCTGGCTGCAGAAGCGGCTGACCCGCGGCCGCAGGCGCAAGACCACGGTGGACACCGTGCCGGTTCTGGAAACGGGCGCCGGGACCGGCAGCGCACCGAACGCCTGAGGCCGATTGGCAAGCTTGCGGCCGATGCGTACGCTGCGCGAGTGGCGGACACGGGCTTCAGGCTGGGCATCGATTTCGGCACCTCGAACACGGTCGCCGTCCTGCGGTGGCCGGACGGGCGAACCAAGCCCCTGCTCTTCGACGGATCTCCCCTGCTGCCGTCGGCGGTGTACGTCAACGCCGACGGCAGCATCCTGACCGGCCGGGACGCGGTCCACTCCGCGCGGCTGCAGCCGCACCGGTTCGAGCCCTACCCGAAGCGCCGGATCGAGGAGGGCGTCGTCTGGCTCGGCGAGCGGGACGTGCCCGTCGGCGAGCTCGTGACGAGCGTGCTGCGCCGGGTGGCGCTCGAGGCCGAGCGGGTCGCCGGGGCCAAGCCGGCCAACGTGATGATCACCCATCCGGCGGCCTGGCCGCCCCAGCGGCGCCAGACGCTCACCCAGGCGGCCGTCGCCGCGGGGCTCGCGGCGCCGCTGCTGTCCTCCGAGCCGGTCGCCGCGGCCTCGTACTTCGTCTCCACCGTCGGCACCCACGTGCCCGTCGGCGGCATCGCGGTCGTCTACGACTTCGGCGCCGGCACCTTCGACGCGAGCGTGGTGCGCCGCAACGCCGGCGGCGGCTTCGACGTGCTGGCCAGCGAGGGCCTCCCCGACGCCGGCGGCCTGGACGTCGACGCGGCCGTGGTCGCCTACCTGGGCCGGCACTTCATCGGCCGCGAGGGCGACTCCTGGCAGCGGCTCACCAACCCGGAGACCGAGGCCGACCGGCGGGCCGCCTGGCAGCTCTGGGAGGACGCCCGGCTGGCCAAAGAGATGCTGAGCCGGGCCGCCACCACATACGTCCACGTGCCCCTCTTCGACGAGAGCGTGCCGATCGGCCGCGAGCAGCTGGAGCAGCTGGCCCGCCCGATCCTCGACCGCACGGTCACGGCGACGCAGATCGCGGTGACCGCGTCGGCGCTGGGCGAGCACAAGGTGTCGGCCCTGTTCCTGGTCGGCGGGTCGAGCCGGATCCCGCTCGCGGCCACGCTGCTGCACCGGGCCATGGGGCTGGCCCCGACCGCGATCGAGCAGCCCGAACTGGTCGTCGCCGAGGGCGCCCTGCACCTGGCCCCGCCGACCGGGCGCGCCGCGGTGGCCGGGGCGGCCGGCGGTCCCCCGTCGCCGATCTCGGGCGCACCGACGTCGGGCGGCTCGGCGGGCAACGCGCCCGTCTCGGCCGCGCCGGTCTCTGGGCAGCCGGTCTCGCCGGCGTTCACGATGCCGGAGGAGTCGCCGCACCTGCCGCCGCTGCTGCAGACCGGCTCGATGCCGGCGGTGCCGTCGCAGCCGGCCTCGCCCTACGGGGCCGGTCCGGTGACGCCGCCGCCCGCGCAGCGGCCCGCCGGGTACCCGCCGCAGCAGCGGCCGCCGGTCGCCCAGCCGATGCAGCCGGTCGCCCAGCCCGTGGCCCGGCCGGCGCAGCCCGTCGTCGCGCCGCCCGTGGCCCGGCCGCCGCAGCCCGTGGCCCAGCCCGACGGCTACCCGCAGCAT
>NZ_JBFAZW010000077.1:0-55749 GCF_040682015.1 Dactylosporangium sp. NPDC051485 | reverse complement strand
TCCGCGCGCACCTCCCGAACCCGACCTCGCCCCAACAACAAACGCGGGCTGACCGGCGTCACCAATCAGCCCGCGTTTAGCACCAGTCACCTAGGGCCTGTCTCTTGGATCTTGGGATGATCTATGGCGTCCGGTTTGTTACTCCGAAGCCATGACTGCCCGATTCGAACTCACCGACGCCGAATGGGACCTGCTACGCCCGCTGCTGCCCGCTGACCCGCCGCGTGGCGGGCGGTGGCGGGACCACCGCACCGTGATCAGCGGCATCCTGTTCCGCGAACGCACCGGTATCCCGTGGCGGGACCTGCCCGCCCGTTTCGGCAACTGGAAGACCATCTACCAGCGCAAACGCCGCTGGGCTCTGGACGGCACCTGGCAGCGCATCGCCGAACGGCTGCGTCTGGACGCCGACCTCGACGACGGCGATGACTGGACCCTCGGCGTGGACAGCTCCGTCGTCCGCGCCCACCAGCACGCGGCCGGCGCCCGGCACCAGCCACCGGCCGACCGGTCAAAACCGTAACGGCGACCATCCCCGAACAGGCGACTGAACCCGAAGCCCTGGGCCGCTCCCGGGGCGGGTTTAGCACCAAGCTGCACCTGGCCGCCGACCGCCGCAGCCGACCCGTCAGCCGCACCATCACCGCCGGGCAACGCCACGACCGCATCGGCTACCCCGCGGTGATGGCCGGTATCCGCATCCCCCGCCGCCGCGGCCGGCCCAGAACCCGGCCCACCCGGATCCTGGGCGACAAGGCCTACTCCATCCGCGCGATCCGCGCCGACCTACGCCACCGCCGCATCGCCGCGACCATCCCCGAACGCGCCGACCAACAGGCCAACCGCCGCAAACGCGGTGCCGCCGGTGGACGGCCGCCAGCATTCGACGCCGAGCGCTACAAGCAGCGCAACACCGTCGAACGCGCGGTCAGCAAGCTCAAACAGTTCCGCGCCGTGGCCACCCGCTACGACAAGAGAGCCTTCATGTACCTGGCCGCCATCGACATCGCCACCATCAAAATCTGGCTCCGCGACCTCGCCACAGATCCACGAGACACGGCCTAGTGTCGGGCATGCCGGGGTATGACGCGACGAAGTCGAGGAACCCGTGGTCGGTGTCGCCGAAGACCTGGCCAGAGCCGGGCTCGCCGTAGGCGGGGTTCTGGTTCTGGAAGTACTCTGCCACGAGCTCCGGCCCGCTGCGGTCGAGGTGGCCTTGATCGCGCCACTGCTGGGCGCGGGCCTCGAGCCAGTGCAGTAGCGTGTAGAACCCGTCGTTCGGGTCGCGCGGGCGAGTCACGCTGTTCACGCCCAGGTCGCGGCCGGAGACCATGTCGTTGTCGATCTCGATGCTGCCCGAGGTGTTGGGTGCCAGGATCCGGTTCGCGATCTGGTCGAACGCCCAGTTGTCGGGCAGTGCGAAGCCGAGGTTGCCGCTGTAGCCGGTTGACATGCCGCTGACGAAGCTGCGCGTGGTTAGACCCTCCGCGGCGAGCCGCGAGCAGGTGTTGCGGCAGCCGTACACGCCGATCGCGTAGTAGCCGCCGTCGGCTGCCACCGCGTCCCTGATTCCTTGGAAGTGAGGTATGACATTGCTGGTGATCTCTTCGTCGATTGCATCGAAGTCGACTGATACATACAGCACGGTGCCCTGCGGAATGCCGAGGCCACGCGCGGCGGCGCACGCCGCGACGCCAGCGGCGTGCCCCTGATCGTGGTCGAAGTAGGCGACTGAGTCGCCGAATTCCTGGTAGATCGGGAAAAATGAGAGCCCGTTGTCGTTAATTAGGGCGATCTCGGAGTTGGTGAGCACCTTGTTCGTGCCGCCGGTGAGGTAGCGGCCGACGATGCGGTATCCGGCCGCCTTCACGGTCTGGATCGTGGTGCTGTTGAGCGGGTACATGCAGTCGAAGGCGGTGCCGATTCGGTTGGGGTCACCGGTGGACACCAGCAACGACATCCAGGTCTGGTAGTCGCCCGCTCCGGTGCCGGGCAGCGCGCAGAAGTTCTGGAACGACCGCACCTGGCTGGCCAGGGTCGCGGTGAACGTGCCCGCATGCCCCCAGTCGGGGTCGCGCCCGTTGAACTGCACCGCACACTGGAAGAGTCTGATCCAGGCAGCGTGCGACGAGCTTTGGGTCACGTAGGCCTGGCTCTGCAGACCACCTCGGGTGCCGGGGCCGACAGCGCCGGTTACCACGTCGTCAGACATGCCGAGCTGATACTGAATGGCCAGCACGAGGGCAGTCTGCACGCTGCGGGAGAAGTATCCGTCGCACGGCCCGATGAAGAATTCGGCACGGTTGTAGTAGGCGCCGTTGAGCCATTGCTGGCAGGCCCGGATGCCGGCGTCTCCGCCGTACAGCAGCACGTACGCATCCATGGTGAGCAGGGCCTTGAAGACCTTGGGCATCACACCGAACGAGGGAAACGGCGCTGGTGGCACACCCATGTCCTGCAGCATGGTGGTGAGTCCGCCCTGCGTGGACGCGCCGAAGGCGCCGTCGATGTCGCCGCCGTAGTAACCCTTGCAGTAGAGCGCCGCCTCCACGATCGTGCGCATGTTCAGGTTGGATGAACTGGGCCCGACCGGGCCGTACGCTGTCAGCCGGGCCAGTGTTGTGGGCCCGAAATTGTCCGAGAGCGCGGTGATCCCGAGCTCGTGTTGCAGCGCCCGGGTCAGCGCAAACATCGTCCCCCAGCCGGTGTACCCGTTCTCGGTGCACGCGTTGTACCCGGAGACGCCCGCGTAGGTGCGGTTGACCCACTGTTGCGCCCGGAGAACCATCTCGTCCACAATCCGCCCCTTCGTCGACCGTCGTGCGTCGACTGTCTCGACCGTCGACGCATGGGTCGAGCGGAGCGGCAGATGCCCGGACAAGGCCGTACGCCAATTTAGGCTACTGAACGTATCTGATTGATTTCTTTGAGTGTCTTCGCGCATGATTTGCCGTGATGAATGCTCCGACGAGTGATGATCCGGATCACATCCACACCCGCGCCGAGTTCGCCGAGGCGTTGACCCGGCTCCGGGAGGCCGCCGGGTTGACAGTTCGCGACCTCGCCGACGCCACCAACCTGCGCCATTCCACTGTTGGCGGCTACTGCAGCGGCCGGCATCTGCCCAGCAGCGGACAGACTGAGGTGCTCGTACGGATACTGGACGCCTGCGGTGTCCACCAAAAAACTGACCTTGATCGTTGGGTGGCCGCGGTCGGCCGGGCGCGACGGGCGCCTGGACCGCGACCCGCCGATGCACCCGCGCCGTTTCGCGGTTTGGAGAGTTACCAGGTCGCCGACCGCGACTGGTTCTTCGGCCGTGAGGAGCTGACCCGCGCGCTGGTCCAGCGCGCCGGCACCGGCACTGGACTGTTGTTCGTCGTTGGCGCGTCGGGATCGGGCAAATCCTCGCTCCTGCGGGCCGGGCTGCTCGCGGCGCTCGCCGACGACCCACCGCCGCGCCCGACGGTCCTGCTCACTCCGGGCGCCACGCCGACGGTCGCGCTCGCCGAGGCGCTGGCCGGCCACCCCGCGGTCGTCGTAGTGGACCAGTTCGAGGAGGTCTTCGCCGCCGCCGACGGCGACGCGTTCATCGCCACGCTGACAGAGGTGGCCGCCGACATCAGAATCGTGCTCGGCATGCGCGCCGACTTCTACGCTCACGCCGCTGCGCGCCCGGGCCTCGTCACGGCCCTGCAGGACGCCCAGCTACTGGTTGGCCCGCTTGCCGAGCCACAGCTGCGGCGGGTGATCACGGAGCCAGCGAAACGGGCCCAGGTCGACGTCGAAGAGGGCCTTGTCGACCTGATCCTGCGCGACCTGGCCCCGGCCGAGGCGGGCACCCTCCCGCTGCTGTCCCACGTGCTGCGGACCGCCTGGTTGCGGGGGCATCGGCGCCGCCTGACCATCGCCGACTACCGCGACAGCGGCGGGCTGCGCGGCGCCGTCGCCCAGAGTGCCGAGGAAGTGGTCGCCGGCCTCGACTCCGCACAACGCCAGCTCGCCCGTCGGCTGTTCGTCCAGTTGGTCCACGCCCCCGAGGGCATGGCCGAGACCCGCAGGCAGGTCCGCGTCGAAGATCTTCGCACTGGTGTGGACGCCGACGACGAGGCACGTGATGCTGTGCTCGACCGCTTCATCGAAGCCCGCCTGGTCACCGGCGACGCCGACGGCGTTCGGATCACGCATGAGGCGCTCGTGCAGGCTTGGCCGCGGCTGCGCGACTGGATTGAGGCCGACCGCGCCAGCCTGCGGGTGTACCACCGGCTGCGCGATGCCGCGCGCTCGTGGGAGGACACCGGTCGCAACGGCGACGGACTGCTGCGCGGTACGAACCTGGAGTTGGCGCGCGAGTGGGCCACGAACCCGGCTCGGGCGGCCGATCTCAACCTCGTCGAGCGCGCCTTTCTGGACGCGAGCGTCGCCCTCGACGCCACCGAACGGCAGACCGCCCGCCGCCGCGCCCGCCTGCAGGCCCGTCTGCTCGTAACGATGGCGGTGCTGCTGGTCGTCTCGACTGCGTCCACCGTGTTCGCGTTCGTACAGCGGCACGTCGCCGACAACGTGCGCGACACAGCGGTGTCCCGGCAGGTGGCCGACGACGCCGACCGATTGCGCGACACCGATCCGGCGCTCGCCCGGCAGCTCGCCCTCGCAGCGTACCGGGTCAGCCCCACCCCCGAGGCCCGCTCGATCCTCTACGGCCTCACCGCCGACCCGGCCGTCGCCCGGTTTCGCGCCTCGCAGGGCACGGTCGCCATCACCGCCAACCCCGCCACGGGGCTGGCGGTCACCGGCGATAACGAAGGCGGCATCCGGTTATGGCACGTCGCTTCCGGCGGCGCACTGTCCGGCGGCGCCTCGGTCACGGCGCTGAACGGCAGCGTCTTCGCCCTCACCACCAGCCACGACGGGCGGCTGCTCGCCGTGGGCGGCAAGACCGGCGAGGTGACCCTGTGGAGGCTCTCGGCGACACCTCAGCAAGTGGCGACCATACTGGTGGACGCGACGTCGGTCTACGGTCTCGCCCTGAGCCCCGACGGCCGAACACTGGTCGCGGCCACGGCCGGCCACGGCTTGCGTCGCTGGGAGATCAGCGACCCGGCAGTCCCGGCCGCGCTGCCCGACCTGCCCAATAACCCGGCCGGCGACGTGCACGCCGTGGTGTACGCAGCCGACGGCCGGTTGCTGGCGGGCACGCCCGAGCACACGGTGCGCGTCTGGCGGGCTGACGCGACCGCGGTCGACGGCCCCGACCTGACCGGCCCCACCGGGCTGGTAAACGGTATCGCCGTTGATGACCGCAGCAGTATGGTGGCTGCCGCGTCCAGCGACCGAACTGTCTACCTGTGGCACCCAGCGCGGCCGGTAGTCGCGTTGCACGGCTTCACCAGCTTCGCGAACGCGGTCACGTTCAACCCCGATGGCGCCCAGGTCGCCGCGACTGGCGCGGACGGGTCCGCCCGCGTCTGGACCGTGGCGGACGGGCAGCAGGTACGGACCCTGCCGCACCCCAGCCCAGTGACAGGTTTGATGTACCTGTCCGCCGACATTGTCCTGACCGGCTCGGCGGACGGGTACGCGCGGACCTGGTCACTGCCCGGCGGGATAATCGGCCCGACGAGCAATCAGGTCTTCACCGTCGCGTTCGACGCCGCCAGCCGGCTGGCCGTCAACGCCGAGTCGACCACCGCGGGCGCCGGCGAGGTCACCCTTTGGGATGCCCGCGATCCTGCCCATCCCCGCTCCGCCGGACCACCGGTGCGAGGCAACAGCCTCTCGGGCGCGGCCGCCGTCAGCCGGTCGGGGCACCTGCTCGCGGCCGGCACGTCCGACGGGAGCACGGCGCTCTGGGACATCCGCGCCCCGGCCGCCCCACAACAGCTGACAACGCTGACCGGCCCGACCGCGCAGGTGGAGGCGGTCGCGTTTAGCCCCGATGAACGGCAGCTTGCTATCGGTGGCGACGACCACGCGGTGTGGCTGTGGGACCTCACGCGGCCGGAAGCCCCACGGCTGCGGGCCACCCTCCGCCAGCCGACGAACCTGGTGCTGAACCTGGCGTTCAGCCCGTCGGGCGACCGTCTCGGCGCGGCGAGCGCCGACCGCAACCTCTACCTTTGGGACGTGCGTGGCACAAGCCCGGTGCGCCTCGATAGCGCCACCCGGGTCTCCGGTACGTACGCGTACGCGCTTGCGTTCAGCCCCGACGGCGACACTGTCGCAGTCGGTAGCGCAGACAAGACCGTGCAACTCTTCGACGTGCGTGACCGGACACGACTGCGTGCCGCCGGTGCGGCGCTGACCGGCCCGACGAACTATATCTACGCGGTCGCGTTCAGCCCCGACGGCCGCACCCTGGCCGCGGGCAGCACCGACGGCACGGTCCGGCTGTGGACCCGCGGCTCCGGCCCAACCTTCACCCGCGCCGCGACCCTAACCGCGCCCGGCGCCGTCTTCACGATCGCCTTCAACCCCGACGGCCGGGTGATTGCCGCCGGCACAGGCGACGATAGCGTGTCGCTCTGGCGGGTGACCGACGACGGGGCTCGCTCGGCCCTGTGCCAGGCCGGCAGTGAACCGATCACCCAGGCGGAGTGGCAGCAGTACCTGCCGGCAATCCCCTACCGCGACCCGTGCCCGGGGTAGCAGCCGCGTACGGGTCTGTACGGACGTCTTCGCAACCCTCGCCCGACGGTCAAGCTGCGACCGATCGTCAAGGCAGCGCCGGGCACCTCGCCCGGCCGAGCCTCCTGAGGGGGACCAATGGGCAAACGCCAGCTACACACCGCACTGTCGCTCGCCACCGCAATGATCGTCATCATGGTCGGCGGCCTGACGCTGACCGCTGGACCGGCGGCGGCAAGTTCCACGGTGTGCGCCAACTCCAGTGACCAGTCGTGCGCCGGCCAGAACCCGGCGAACTGCGCCAACCCGGGAACGGTACGCCCCGACGGAGTCTGGATCTCGGACGCGAACAACGACGGCACCGTCTGGGGCCTGCAGATCTTCGCGCCCGACTTCAGCGGCAGCCAGACCGAGGTCGGCTGGATCCAGTTGCGCTGGAGTCCCACCTGCAAGATGAACTGGGCACGCATCATCTTCACCCACCCGTTCCACGGCGAGCTCTCGGCGTGGAACTGGGACCGGCCGTCGCAGACGACCTGGATCGGTTACGACGGCAGCGGCAACCACTTCACCCCGACGGTCAACGGCATCGCTCAGGCGTGCGTCGGCATGCAGGTGTACCTCCAAGGCGTCTACCGCAAATGGGACTTCGGCTACTGCGTCTGACCCACCGCCACGAGGCCGGAGTTCATTCCTAGGACACCGGACCCTGCGCGCCGCGCGCCGGCATCTAGAAACCGTCAGCGCCTTCGGGTCTTGAGGTTGCCGGGCCGATAGGGGGTCGGCCCGGCAACCGGGCAACTGGGGCGGGCGCAGGCCCGACCCTAGGCGCGGATCGGTGGCTGCCAGCGCAACGCGTCGTGAATCGGAGGCAACGCTCACGCCTTGCTGCTCGGCGTTTCTGCGTGCGGTATCTCAGCCGCGCCACGGAGCGCGGCAACAAACCTGAGGACGTCCGTTCGTCATGGCCGAGGCGCGCTGATCTCATGCTGGTATCACCAGCGCCGGCTTGCGAGCCGTCCAGCATGCCAAGCGACGATGTCCAACGCGCGCAGAGGCGTGATGGCGGGTCCTGGCGCGTACCCGCTGATGTCCTGCCACGTATCCAATTGAGCGTTCAGGTCTTGTCGTATCGCCCTACCCAGCAGCACTGCGAACGCTGCCCAGCAGCGCTTCGTGTCGCGTGGGATCGGCGCCCCAGGCGCGTCCCGATAGCAGTACCGGATATTGTCGTCATATAGAGGGATGAAGCCTGGACGCTTACGGTGCAGGATCTTTGCGAGGATGGATCCACCGACCCCGGGCAAGCCGTTACCGTCCAGCACGGAAAACAGTGCGCCGAGCTTGTTCAGGCCATCGTCGTCAGAGTGCTCGAGCCGGGCATCCTGGCTGATCGTCCTCAGCAACTGGTTGAGCTCGCCACATCTGTCCCGAAGGCCGTAGTAGGCCTTCAGTGAGAGGTGGCTGACGTTCAACAACACCGGTGCTAGAAGGTCGCTGTCAGCCAGCCGATCGGGATCGTGGTCCGGCCGGTACGCCTCGTATGCCGGATATGCGGAATAGACGCCAGTGGCCGGGTTTAGGTAGGAACGCGCTGCGGTGAGCGCTTGTCCACGTGGCACACGAAATGCGCCAACTTGGACGATGACATCGGCATCCACTTCATCCATACATTCTCCTCCGGCTTTGCGCGTCTAGTATCGTTCTGTGCCCTCACCGTCGAATACGCGCCGAAGTCTGCCCGAACACACCGTCGACTGCTGGGTAGCAGCAGATGTACTCGTACGCTTCCCCGACGCACAACTCTGGGCACCTACTCAGCGTGGATCCGACAACTGGGATACCGCCTTCCAGTTGGGCCGGGCCAAATGCTTCATCCTCGAAAACAAGGCAACCGAGCCTTGGGCACAGACCCCGACCGAACACAAGGTCACGATAGATCTGCCGCAGCTCATCCGATACGTCCATGTCGTGGGCGCACCCGTCTACTACATCCTGCCGGCACCTCCCTGGGCCGCCGCGACCACGACTGCGACGCTCGCCGCAGTCGCGCCCGTACCTGCAGCGAGCCACTGCCGGACCGGACGACAATGCGTCCACGGGCCTGGCGTCCACGGGCCCTTCGCCGACTGGGCTTACGTGGTTGACCTGATCTCCCTCGTCACATTCATCGTCACGTATCGCTTCCCGCGCGGCGCCCGGTATCTCATCCCGGCACGCGAGTTCGAGAAGATCCCAGGTGCGATGACGCTCCATGAATTCCTTCAGGGAGTAAGGCTCTGCCACGCGGGCGGTGTCCCCTACGCCGATGCGGCTACTGCCCGGCGGGGATGGCAGGAGGAGGCCGAGAACCGACGGGCGCAGGCCATGGATCTGCTTGGCGGTGAGGTGTACTGGCAATTTAGGTCCGACAACGAACTCGCACCGGGCCGATCGGGCGTGCTAGCTGTCGCAGTGCCAATGGCCACTGACGCTCAGTCCAGTTGAACCCGCGCGTTACCGTAGTCGCGGTGTCACGATGCCCTCTGTGCCGAATTCCGACCGTTCATCGGATGCAACCCCGGAGACAGCCGCCAATCGGAGTGCGGACCTCACTTCATTGGCCGTTCACCGTTCGTACACGGCACTCATGATCGGGTGCCCGCCAGTAGAACGCACACCAACCCCGCAGACGGGGTGCACGCAGCCACGGATAACGCTCGTGCACGTCACAACGACGCGGATTCGACCACCTGAGAGTGACGAACGTGCCGGGACCGCTCGACGTCTGTGGGGCGATCTGCTCTCACGCTGGGCCTAACCGAGGCCTGTGATAGCCCATGCTCTGGACGGTGCCGCGCCGCCAGTAGCGTCGGATGCCATGAACGCCGATGGCCTCGCGCCGCGCCGGCTGTCCGTGCTGGCACTGGACACCGACTGGTTCTCCGCGCGGTGGGATCACCACGATCAACCGCCGCCTGTGCATCGCGCTCGCCGCGACCGGCGCGCGGGTCTTCTGCGCCGTGCCCGGCATGACCGCCGAGGAGGCACGCGCGGCCGCGGCGGTCGATCCTCGTCGCGGGTGGCGCACTACCTTGACGATTCGGCAGTTGAGCTGAGTTAGCATCCGCGTGGGGCCCATCTTGTCGCTACAGGAGCGCCGTTGATCGCCGTCGATGCCTGGTGTCCGGCCAGGCACCGGCCACGATCGAGGTCCCGACCCTGGGAAGTTACTCATGCCCCACAAAGGTTGTCGATGGCACCAACGCCCGCCTTTTCCTGCAGCGGCTTTGGCGGTTGACAATCACCCGCCCTCAAGGATCCGGGCCAGGACGGCATCGTGTTCCTGGAAGACAGAGGCATCGGGGCCGGGCCAGTCGGCAGCTGCGGAGTTGATGACTGGCGCGTTAAGGGCTGCCGCGACGGTCGTGGCGTCCATGGCTATGAGTTCGGCTTGGTAGAGCTGTGCGACCGTTTCAGCGATCTGTATTCCTGCGTTGTCGACGTCGCCGGCGTACCGCAAGGGCACGCCACAGCGGTTGGCCAGCTGCAGGAGGACGTGGTCGACGGCCCTCAGCTGACCGCTGGTGCACGCCAGCGAGATCCGGCTCTGCCGGATGAGGGCGATTTCCAGCACGGAGGGGTTCTCGACGACGGTCAGTGGTACGGCGGCGAGGGTTGGTGGGGTGGCGATGAGGTCGAGCAGGGTGAGCGCAACAGGCAGGGCCGAGGTGCGCAGGCGTTCGTCGATCGGGCCGTCGCCGATGGCGTCGACGTTGAGCAGCAGGACGGTGGCGGAGAGCCGGTCGGCGAGGATGCCGACGCCGGCGAGGAGTTCCCGGACAAGGTCGGGTCGGGTGGGTTCGGCGCGGTTGGTGAGCTCCGCGATGGCAGCGACCAGGCGCGCGCCGGAGGTGGTGCCGAGGTCGAAGAAGTGTGGATTTCGTGTCGTGTCGTGGGCGAGTTTGGCCAAGGGCATGGGTGGTATCGCCGGCACGAGGGCGAGTGCGTCTGCGAGCGCGTCGATGGTGCGGCGCATGTCTGTGTCGTCGTCGCTGAGACCGGCGGCTCGAAGGCGTGCGACGAGGCGCGGGACCTGGGGTAACCGCCGTGCGGCGTACTCCCAGAGCTGCTCGCGCAGGGCGATGGACGCGCGGTTGGCGAGGCTGCGGTTGACGATCTGCTCGCCAGTGGCGCGCTCGACGAGGTACGGCAGTGCCTGGCAGTCAATACGGAGGACCTGGAGGAGTTCACGCAGCGGCACGACAGTCCCTGCTGCGGTGACACTCACCGCGGATCGGCGGCGGCGGGACGTCGTGGTGTCCAGCCAGGTTCGCAGCATGGAAACGCCGGTGCGGGACAGCTGAGCGACTCGGACCGTGTTGATCGTCTCCGCGGATTCGCCGGCACACAGGCGCCGGTGAATGGCATGCCACAGCGGGGCGAGGTCGGGGTCGTCGGCAAGGTGATGGACGTCGGTGGTCATCTCGTCACCCGGCCTGCGGGTCGGGATTCGCAGCGGGCGAGAAGTCGAAAGTCAGTGGCTCCGGCGCTCCCCGGCCACGCCATAGCCACGGCACGGTGACTCGGTTCCGGCCGGTGGTGATCAGTTGGTGGACGACGACCTGCTGTACCTCGCGTTTGATCATGGGTGTCATGGTGGGCGTGGTTGCGAGGACATCGAAGTTCCAGCTGCGTAGCAGCGCGAAGATCTGGCGGAGATTGGGCTCGTCAAACGCCGCGTCGATTTCGTCGATGGACAGCAGGTGTGGCCCGTCGTAGTCGTCGCCTGCGTACATGGACCAGGCCGCGGCCAGCAGCGGCAGCATGGTGGCGAGGCGCGATTCTCCGGTGCTCAGTGACTTCAGCGGGTTGGATCGGGCGTTGACGGGTCGGAAGACCTCTGCGCTGTCGGTGCTGAAGCTGCGGTGGGTGATGCTGATGTTCCATTCGTGCCAGGATCGGTAGTCGAAGGTGTGTGCGACGCGGTCAGCCCACGCTTCGGTGCTCGCGTCGTCCATTCGTTTTCTCAGGACCTCGTACATCTGGTTGAAGGTCTCGTCGGATGGCGGGGCGGTAAGCAGTTCGATCATGCGTTTCGCGTCTGGGTCTTGGCGGATCGCCCAGTCGACTTCGACGCCGACGCGTTCGACTCCGGTTCGTACGCCGGCTAGGGTCGCGCGGATCTGCCGGACCAGTTCCTGCGCGAGTTCGCGTCGGCTTTGGATGTCGCGGCGCAGCTCGGTGAACATCGACGTCTTTAGCGTCGCCTTGACGTCCCCCCGGAGGTCGTCTTCCAGGCGGCCGGTCACGGCGCGTAGGTTAGCGACAGCCTGCAGCAGGTCCTCGCCGACTGCGGCGTTCGTGGCTGCGAGTGTGACCCGCCGCCAGTCGGTACCGTCCAAGGTGGTGATGTCGACCTGCTGGTCGAACCTTGCCAGCGCTTGGTTCGCCGCTCGGATGGTGGCTTCGAGGTTGCTCAGCGCCCGTGTGCGGGCGTCGATGAGCGCGGCGAGCCGGTCGGTGCCCGTTTCCTCGGTCAGGATGCGTCGTGACCAGGTGATGGCGGCCGTGATGTGGGCGGGTCGCCCGTCCTCGTCGGTCGGGAGATCCTGGGGCACCGCGGCCAGGCTGTGGGTGATCAGCAGGCCGAGGCGGCGCAGGCAGTGGTCGCGGTGACGTTCGGCCTCCAGCCGCTGGGGTGCGAGCTCGTCGAGTACCGTTTGTGCCCGGGCCGCATCATTGCTGGCCTCCTGTCGGCTGGCCAGGACCTGCTCGTCTTCGTCGCGGTTCGCGGTCTGCAGCCGTTCAAGGCGGGCGCGTGTGGTTCGCAGGAGCTCGTAGTCGGCGCCGTGCAGCTGTCGCATCTGCTCGACCTGTGCCTGGAGCTTCGCGGCGGCCAGCCGAGCCTTTTCGGCGTCACCTTCGGCCGCTGCGGCGTCGTCGGCAGCGGTGTCGGCTGTTTCCGACGCGTCGTGCCACTGTCGCAGCAGATCGATGGTCCTGCCCGCCGCGTTCTGCCAGGTCCGGAGGTCCTGGCCGAGCTCGGTCACAGCCGTGCGCAGGGTGCGCAGCGGAGCGGCGGCAGTGGGCAGCATCATGCCGTCGGGCAGCGTGGCCGCGGTGTTGAGCTTCCGCAACGCGCGTTGGACCTCGCTCGTAGCGGTGCCGTGTCGTGTCGTGGCCTCCTGCAAGGCGACCCGCGCGAGGGCGACGTCGTGCGCGGCCAGGTCTTCGTCGCGTTGCGCTGTCCGTACCGAGTCCAGGTCGGGGAACGCTGCTTGTTCACGCTCTGCCTGCTGCTGGGCGGCCTCGGCCTGCTCGAGCTCGGCGGTCGTGCTGGCGAGTACGTGCAGGGCTGTGGCGTGTTCGTCGTCAGTCTGCTCACGGGCTTCGCGGCACCCGACGGCCACTGCGGCTTTGTCGTCGGCGATCCGCTGCGCCTCGCGTAGCCGCGCCGTAGCAGCCGTTTCGGCTGTCGTGATGTCGGCCAGCCGGCGGGCCAGGGCGAGTTCGGCGCCGGCGATCTGCTCGCTGGTCTGCCGTTCTGCGGTGCTGAGCCCGAGGCGGCATTCCGCTGCCCGTTCGCGGGCGGTACGCAGGTCGGCGGTGGGCGGGAAGCGGTCGCGTTCCGCGTTGGCCGTTGCGAGATCGGCGTCGAGATCGGCGCGGGCTTGGCGGGCTGCGTCCAGTGCGGCTCGGGCCTGGTCGAGGTCCGCCTGCAGAGTTGCTACGCGTGCCAGCCGTGCCCGTTCCCGTGCGGTGCGGCCGATGAACGCCGCCTCGTAGTCGGGCGGGGCGAGCGCGGTGAGCGCATCGACCTGCAGCAGGCCGCTGGCGATGTCGCCGCCTAGATCGTCGATGCTCACAGCGCGGAGTAGGGACATGAGGCGGTCAGCCGGCACGGCAGGGTCGGCCTCGACCATGAGGACATCGGCCAGGCTACGGCCGCTCGCGGGGCGTTCGGCTGTGATGGTCAGGTCGCCAGCAGCGGCGGTGCCATCCTGATCGACCAGCGCATCGAGAAGGCCGCTGACCAGCAGCGCTCCCTCAATGCGGTTGGCCTGTTCAGCGGTGACGTGTGGTTGGAAGTCCACCAGTGACCACAGCGGCGCGGCGTTGAGGTCGGCGCGGGACGGCCGCCACGGCGGTGCAGCTGGTACTGGTGCCTCCCGCTCGGCGTCCGTGAGTTCGTTCATCAAGGCGTCGACCGTCGTGTTGGCGTCTTCGACCAGACGGTCCGCGGCAGGAATCCGTAGCCGGAGGTTCGTGTCCGCTGCGGCGTGGGCCCGCTCCACGGCCAGCGCTACGGCCGGCAGGTCGATGAGATCGGGATTGCCGGGCAACGGCACCGCATCAGCCGACAGCTGCACCAGGCCGGTGCGCCAGGCGGCGACCTCCGCCGCCCATGCGGCAGCGGTTCGGGTGGCGTCCGCGGTGGCCGCCTCAAGTTCTTCCCGCGCCGTAGTGGTGACCTGCTGGGCCGCGGCGACCGCCTGTTCATGAGCGGCTGCGGCGTCGGTCCGGTCCGCCTGGGCGGCCGCCAGCTCCTCGGCAGCTGCTACCTCGGCTCGTTGCAACGCCTCGGCGGCTGCCTCGGCCTCGGCCTCGGCCGTATTCTGGGCAGCGGTTGCCTTCTGTAGGGCAGCTGCGGCTGTCTTCTCACCGGCGGTGGCGACCGCCACTGCCTGCTGACGCCCGACCACGTCGATGCGCCGTGAAGTCGTCTGCGCAGCGCTGGTCAGCCACAGCACAAGCTGGTCCACTTCGACGCGCTCCGCATCGTCGACCAGGGCAGTAGGCAGTTCGGGCAGCTCGATGCGGCCCTGCTCCCATCGGGACACGTCGGCGCGGAGCTGCTGCTCGGTGCCTTGTCGAGCGGTGACCGCCAATGCGTGGCTGTCTTCCCGGCTCTCCTGCTCGTCCTCGACACGGCGCAGTTCGGCTGCTGCCGCCAACTGCTCGCCCTGGGCCTCTACGTGGACGTGCAGCGCGCCTTCGACCAGCTGGATCTGCTCGCCGCGCATCTCGGTCCAGCCGATTGGGGTGCTGGCCAGCTGCGCCGTGTTGACCTGGTCGGTATCGGTGTCGGAATCGGCTTCCGCCAACACCGTCGCCGCCTGCAGCAGCTGATCAAGGACCGCGTCGGCACCGATGCGGGTACCGGCGGCCTGCAGCTGAGTCGTGAGGTCTGCAAGGTGACGCTGGGCGGCCTGCGCAAACTGGGTCGCTGCAGCGTTCTTGCCGGTGGTCCGGTCCGCGGTTTGGCGCAACTTGGCAGCCCGGTCGGCTTCGCGTTGGTGGAGCCCTTGCAGGTCGTTAAGTCGCCGTTCCAGATGGGGAAGGTCGGCACCGGCGTGTTTCCGCAGTTCGGCGTCTGCCGCGGCCAGTTGTCCTTCGAGCTTCGTGAACTCTTCGCGGAGTTCTCCTCGGCGTACATTCGCCGTCTGTACGGCCGCCGTGGCGGTGGCGAGATCGGTGTCGGCCTTGCGGGTCTTCCGGGTTTGGCCGTCGAGGCCGGTGTCAGCCGCGATGAGGCTCGCGGCCTCGGTCTGCGTCACCGTGGTGACGTAGCGGCGGTACGCCTGTTCGGCCCGTTCCAGTAGCCGTACCTCTTCTCGGCTGCGGTTCAACTGGCTTTCGAGGTCCGAGATACGTTCCATGGCCTCCGCGATGACGGCGAGTCGCACCGGGTCGAGCGCGGGCAACGCCTCGGTCAGCACTCGCCGCATCTCGTTCGGAGAGATCGCCTCGGCCGTTCGCACACTACGCAAGCTGCGAAGCACCCCGAGCAACGCCTCGAACTGGACCTCGTCCAACGGAGCAAACAGCGCGGTGCGGACCTCCGATCTGTAGCCGTCCTCCTTGCCCACAGTCAGGTGGTGACCTGCGGCTCGGCTCAGGCGCTGCGAGTCGGTGAACAGGCGGCCGCCGTGCGTGGCAAGTTGCGCCGCGAGGTCCTCGATGGACACCGGGTCGCGGTCGGCCTGTAACGACAGCTCGACGCCGACCCGGGCGGGGACGACAAAGAACGCCCGGTGCAAGTCGCCGCCGGCAGACCGTAGCCACACCCCTGTGGTGAGGTACTCGACCGTGCTGCTGTCGGCGGCGCGGCGGCCGTACTCCAGCCACCATGCGCCGGTACGGTCCTCGCGAGGGTTCCGGTTGGTGTGCCGATCAGCCAGGGTGCCGGCCGCCTCGCCGGACACCGACAGCGCCTTCGGCGCCCAGTTCGCGTCCAGCAGCAGGGTCACCAGCATTGAAGCTGTCAACGACTTGCCAGAACCGTTGGGACCGGCCAAGGCGAGCCATCCGTCAGCGAACAGCAGTGTTTCGTCGGCCCATGCCCACGAGTTGACCGCGCCCGCCCGGGTGGGCTGCCATCGACCGACCGCCGCGGGGACGCCGAGGACCGCCGGATCCGGCTCGTCAGCGGACGTCGTCATGCCGGGACTCTGCTTGAGTTGCTGGGGCAGGACGGTCACGGCAGTTCCTCCTGTTGAACCGGGTCGAACAGGTCAAGGGTGTCGGCCACCCACATCGCTGAGCTGGCCGCACGCCCAGTCGCTGGCGGTGGTGGCTCACCGTGGCGCACGTGGACCCGCCACAGGTGGATGCCAGGCGTCGGCAGCCAGCAATCGGGGGTGTCGGCCGGGATGAGCAGCCCCGCGGCAACCAGGTCCGCCGCAGCTGCGTGTGCCAGCAGGGCCAGCTTTCCCGTGTACGACGAGCCCCATCGCGGCAGCTCCTGGCGAACGGCGGCGATCATGGCCTCGATCTCGGCCAGCGGCAGTTCCGCCTCCGGCTGTGGCCGCCGAGGGAGTTCGGCGAGCAGTGCCAGGGCGGCCTGCCGAGCGGTGCGCCTGCCCTGCGGGAAGTCCATACTGGTGCCGGCGCCGCCTGGATTGGTGATCTCCCACCAGTCGCGGCGTACGGTGGTGACCAGCCCAAGTTCGGCGGCAACGGTGAGTGCCTTCTCCCGGCCGGACAAGGTCAGCAGGTACCCCATCGGCGCTGGGTCGTCCGTGGGGTCGACGCCGGGATCGTCGACCACGCGCCGGAGCGCTGCCAACCGACGGCCGTCCACACTGGCACGATGTTCCGCGGCGGCGGCCGGGGTCGCATCGGGCAGCGAGGTCACGGTCAGCGCGACGGCGTGCTCCTGTACGGGCCGGGCGGCGAGCCCGAGCAAGGTCGGTGACAACGACGCGAACTTCGTCGCCAAGCTGTCGCGGTTGGCGGTGATCACACAGTCGGCGGTGTCGTCGGCCAGAGCCCGGTCAACATCCGCGTCGACCGTGATCTCACCCTCGGCAACGAGGAGTTTCAGCGCATCAGACAGGTTCTGGCGCGCGCTCTGAGCCTGCCGTTTACTGACGCCGTCGGTAGCCACGATCCGGAACGCCGGCAGCCGTCCCTCAACGGCCGCGGCGGCGCTCACCTGGGCGATCGCCTGCACGAGCTCCCGCAGGCTGATGCGTGGACGCCGCCACAGCTGTTCGCACACCAACGACACCAGCACCAGAACGCCGGTTCCAGCGAGCGGGCCGGGCCGGCTGTCGCGCGTGACGTACGGCCCACGATCGGCCGGCGGATCGTCGCGGCGTTTGTGCAGGCGAACAACGCCGGCGATCTCGTTGATGACCAGCGTCCAGCCGAGTTCGTCGCGGAAGAACACGGCGAGTTCCCGGCGGCCGTTCAGCAGCGTCCGATATCGAGTGGGATCTTCGGCGGCGCTGAGCCGGCACACCACCGTCAGATGCCGGGCGGCCTCGGCGAGCTCCGGGTCCAACGTGCTGCCACTCATACAGCTGCCTCACCGACGGTCATCGGCTCGGCCGGCACGACCTGGTCGGTCTGACTCGTCGGCGTCACAGTCACGCGCAGGTCCGGCCCCGTCAACTCACCTTCCGCAAGCCCTACGGTTACCCGCACACCAGGCTCGCCCGGCCGTACCCGCACTACCACATCGGCGCCCTCGGCGTGGGCTTCCCCGAAGCCGGCGGTCTCGTCGAATCGTTCCAACGCGACCTCGATCGCCGCGAACAAGATCGCGGCAGCCGCGCTGTCCAGCCCGCCGAAGTGCGCCAATGTCACTTCGCCATCGGTGCGTAGCAACGTCGCGAACCGGCGTCGACGGGCAGCCGCCGCTATTGCCTCAGCCACTGCCTTTGCCCGGTCTTCGCTGGCGTCAGGCACCTTGCGCGGTCGACCCGACTGCTGCCCGGACCGCTCATGTTCACGCAGGGTCACGTCAACGGCGTGCCGGGTCCGGCCCGCAGCGGCGGCACTGGCGTACGCGACATCCTCGTCCATCGTGCTCACCACGGCGTGCCAGGACGGCCAGTTGCCGAACGCAGCCGCGTACACACGACGGGCATCCTCGTCGCTAGGTTGGGCATGCAGGCTGTAGGCCAGCTCACGGAAATCCGCGCTCAGATCACTACCGCGGCGAAGCGCGGTGTAGCGGCGGTCGATGGCCACCAGAAGTGTGTGTACGGCGCCAGTCGCCGACGCGATCAACCGCTGCACGGAGCCGTCCGGCGCGAACCACGCCGCCAGGTCGCCCAGCCGCCGGACTCGTTCGTCCACCCAATGCTGCTGATCCCGAGCGTCGATCAATCCGGCATGCATCACCGCCGCTTCCACCAGCGGCCGGTGACCTGCATTCGCCAGGTCGACCAGCGCCTCCTCGACACGCCGCAGTGCCCGCCCGTACTCGCGCGGGAACTGCCGCAGCGCCTCGATCACCCGATCCCGGTTGTCGCCGAACAACTCGTCATCCGTCACGTCCGACTGCACCATCTGCGCCAATGCCGCGTAGAAGTCGGCGGTCACGCGGTGCATCTCCTCGATGCGGGTTCCGACGTCGCTGAGGTCGCCCGGCAGCAGCCCCCGATCACGGCCGAGATGCTCGAGCAACGCCCGGATGGTTCGCTCGACGTTGTCCAGCAGCCGGGTCGGCAACTGCAGCGCCCGGTGTGCGTCCAGCACCGCTGACCGCACCGCCGCCACCACGACTCGCCCGACCCGGGTGAGCGCCCACGCCTCCTGTCGACGCACGACAGCATCAAGTCCTGCGCTCAGCGCGGCGTAGTCGCGGAAAGGCTCGACCAGCCGCGCCCTCGTCAACTGATCGAGTGTGTCGCGAACCTCCAGATCGGTCAGCTTGTCGCGGTAACCCACGGCGCGAACCTGCGCCACGATGTCGGCCAGCGTCGACATTGGCGCACGAGTGGACAGCTCCTCCAACGCGGCAAGCAACGCTGTGTTGCGTTCCCGAGCGAGATCTTCCGGTTGTCCGAAGCATCGCCACACCACCGGGTCAATGTCTTGCCACCACAACCGGGGCTGGCTCGGCACCCGACCACCTCCATATCGATCGACCTCAAGCACGAGGATAAAGACCGGGTGTGACAAGCCGACCCGAGTTGATCACACGATGGGTGTTATGCCCAATCATGTCGGTTCTTGCGAGTGATAGCACCCACTCCGAGGACCAATCGACAAGAGGATCCCCCGAGCGTGCACTGCGCTTGCTTGCCATCCATCCGCGGTCTATCAATTGACCCAGGAGAATGTCGTGGAACAAACATCCGCATGCGGACAATCTTTATGTCCGCATGCGGGTGACGTCGATCCGCGTCGCACGGGCGCCGCAGGATCGATCGGCCCGGCACCGCCGGCGCCCTGCGCCGATCCCAGCCAAGGACGAGCGCTACCCCATCCTGTTCCCGTCGTTCCCCGGCGGCGACATCGACCGCGGCCTGCACACCACGCTCGTGTTCTCCGGGCAGGCCGTCGCCGCTGCGCCAGCCACTGGCACCTGCGCAGCCGACTGCGACGCTCAAGGCCCGGGACCACTGACGGTCAATGCCCATGCGCCGCCCATGGACGAAGTCGACCCGTCCTACGTCGGGTACATGGCCACCCGCCTGTTCTACCGAGGCGTGGATGCCGCGAACGCGGGCGCGGTTCTGGTCCCTTCGGGCGAACTCAGCGGTCTCGTTTGAATACCCGATCCTCAGCTGCTACGACGTCCACCTGCTGCAGAGATTCAGCGACTCTCCGGATCTGTGCCGCGAGTTCTGGTCGTGCCCGACGCATCGCCTTGTGGACCGGCGTGTGGGGAGGGTAGCGGTGCAAGATCTCATCGAGCCTTGCGTCGAAGGTCATCGGCTGGCCTTGCGGCCCAGCGGTCAGATCGGCTGTTGCAAGCACGTCGGATGCCATGCCGTCTTCGTACGGAAACTCGGCCAGGGCTTCCGTCAGACCGCGTTCGGCGGCTTCGAAACGACTGCCGCTGTGATGGGCCACCAGGGCGATGACGCGTCGGGGATATCCACACCGTTGCAGGTGCCGGGCGCCGTCGATGGCGTGCATGCCGGTGTCGACGAGGTCCGGTGCGTAGCCAAGATCGTGGAGCCAGGCCGCGGCGACTATCACGGTACGGTCTGCGAGGTTGATTGCGTGGGTGAGGTCGTCGGCTCGGGCGCCGACGGCTTGGACATGCCGCCAGCGGCTGCCGAGTTCTGGGATGTCCAGGTGCTGTTGGGCGAGGGCGGCTGCCGCTACGACGAGATCCTCCACAAGACAGAGGCTAGTGAACACGCAGGTGACGGTGGTGCCGCACGGCGAGGATCTTTGCCGACGTCCCACAGGAGCGTCGAACGTCCCTTGTACTCAGCCGATATAGGGCTGCGGAAGGCCGGCAAGGGCGTGGTCGATGCGGAGCCGCATGGCGGGCAAAATGTCGAGGTCGTCGAGCTGTTCTGGTTTGACCCACTTGACTTCGCGCGACTCACTCGACGTCCTCGGTGCGCCGCTGACCGGGCGGGCGGTGAAGCAGATCGAGAACTGCTGCCGGACCTCGCCGTCGTCGTAGGCCATCACGAACCTGGGGTCGGTGTAGATTCCCGTCAAGCCGGTGACCTCGACGTCGATGCCGGTCTCTTCGCGGACCTCGCGGACGACGGTTTCGGCGATCGATTCGCCGATGTCGTGTCCTCCTCCTGGGAGTGCCCATCGGTCGTTGTCGGTTCGGTGGATCATGAGCAGTTCGCCGGCTTCGTTGCGGACCGCCGCCACCACGGACGCTACGACGGAGTTGGCGGCGGGAGCGTTTGGGTCGTCGAAGTAGTCTCTGCGGGCCAAGGCGCCTACCTCCGCTGGTTGAAGTCGGTGATCAACTGGTCGATGTCCGTGGCCGGTATGGCGCGGCTCCATACCGCGTCGAAGCTTGCCTGATAGTGCTCAACGACCCGCCCGGTCGGTATCCGGCGTAGGTGCAGTACCGGATTCTGCGCCGCCGGTGCGCCGTACACGTGCGTGTTCACGAGCATGGTGTCATCAGCCCGAAATATCGACGCGTACAGCGTCGTGTCGTGGAGCCGTAACTCAATGCCGGGAACCGCGACGATCGCCTGGTAGTACTTCAGGCTCAGCAGGATGCGGTGGGCGATGCCATCGGCGAAACCCTCCTCCTCGCCACGGGCCCGGACGGCCGCAGCATGCGGACTGCCCAGCAGGAGCCGCACCCGACAGCCACGGTTGGCGCGGTCGGCGAACCTACCGATGTCCTGGATCTCGGGCAAAAACAGGCCCGCATAGACGAGGACGTCCAAGTGCTGCTCCGCCTGCTCGATCAACGCCCGCCAGATGTCCGCGGGCACCAGCGACCGCGACGGGTAGAACTCGACCAGTTCCGCGCGGCCGGCCGAGGCGACACGGTGGTCGTCAACGAGGGACGGCCACAGATAGGTCTCCTCCACGCCCAGCAACTTGGCGGCGGCAAGACGATGCGGCCGATGCGGCAAGCGCTCCCGGGTCACCCAGCGCTCGACGGTCTTGGCGTCGACGCCCAGCGACTCCGCGCATCCGGCAGGAGTGAGACCGCGGGCGGCCAGCGCGCTGCGCAGGCGCTCGTTGGCCATCAGCTCACGCCGTCTGGACGGGGACCCATAGGGACGTTTCTATCAGGGCCGATCCGTCCTAGAAAGTCCCTTACGGACAGTGTCGGCGTCCCTGCGCGCAGGAGTGAAATGTGCGGGTCATATTGCGCGTAATTATTGCGTGCCCGAAAAGTAATCGGTCGACTACTCTGCTGGCGTGGACGGGAGTTGCCATGGCACAGCGGCCCAGACAGCTTACTCCACATCGCTCGGGGTTGGACCAATTCGGAAGCGAGCTACGGTCGTGGCGCGTTCGGCGTGGTTTGTCGCAGGATGCTCTGGGCCGGCTGGTGCACGTCAGCGGTGACCTGATTGGCAAGGTGGAGAAGGCGGTCCGCCGTCCCACCCGGATGCTGGTCGAGTCCTGCGACACCGCCCTCGATGCGCAAGGTGCCCTGCTGGTGGCCTTGGCGTCAGCCGATGAGTCCCCGACGCCTGCGCAGGCCGACAGTCCAGCGGCGGACGTCGGCGAACCGACGGACCCGCTGGTCGTGAGCGGGTCGCTGAACGACGCCGTGAACTCCTGGCAGCAGATGCTGGCGATGCTGACCACCGCCACCGACGATCATGCACTCGTTCGAGCAGAGCCGATCGTGCGTGGCCAACTACAGGTAATGGCTCGGCTGCGCACGGCCGGATTGGGTAGTCCGGCGCCCGACCTGATGGTTGTCGAGGCGCTGTGGGCGGAGTTCCTGAGCTGGATCCACGACAACACCCGACCGCTCGGCGGCGGTGCCCGATGGCTCGACTTGGCAGAGCGGCTCGCCAGCGACGCCGATGCACCCGCCGCGGCGGGCTACATGCTGATGCGTCGCAGCCAGCAAGCCATCGAGGGCGGTGACCCAGCTACCGCAATCGCCCTGGCTCGTCGGGCACAGACGCAACCGGCCTTGCCGCCCGGGACGCAGGCTCTGAGCGTGATCCGCGAGGCCCAGGGTCTCGCCCACGCCGGCGACGAGTCCGGCAGTCGTGGAAAGATCCAGCAGGCATATCGCCTGGCCGCGAAGACGACGCTCCCTTCGGACGAGCTGAACCTGTCGGGCCACTGCACGCTTGGCTACGTCGCTGCTCACGAGGCATATTGCCGGCTGGTGCTCGGTGACCCGGCCGGCGCCGCCGCCCAATACGAGCACGTTCTGGGAGCCCAGCCGATTGGTTCGGCGCTCGACGAAGGGCTCTGGCGCGGCTACCTCGCACAGGCATATGCCGCCACCGATCGGCTCGACCTGTCGGCCAGCCAGGCATCACAGGCCATTGCTGTTGCCCCTGCAACCGCATCGACGCGGACCATGCGTCCGCTCAACGATGTTGCGGTGGCTCTGCGCCGGTCAAAGTCCGAGGCGACGGCCGGGTTCCTGGTCACCTATCGTGCTGCTGCGCACGCGCCGTGAAACCATGAGTGCCGTGGAATTGATCACCTCTGCGACCAGTGCTGATGAACGTCGCCGCGCGGCCGCTGTCGCTGTGTTGCCAGTCGGCAGTTTCGAACAGCACGGTGAGCATCTTCCGCTCATCACGGATACCGTTGTGGCTTGCGCTGTCGCCGCTGCCGTCGCGGAGCGGTACCAGCTGCTCCTGCTGCCGCCGGTGACGGTCGCGTGCTCGCACGAGCACGCGGCCTGGCCCGGCACGGTCAGCATCAGCGCGACCACGCTGAGCGCCATTGTGCGCGACATCGCCGCGTCCCTGGAACGGTCCGGCGTCCACCAGTTGGTGATCGTGAACGGCCATGGCGGTAACTATGTCCTGAGCAACGTTGTCCAGGAGGCCAACGTCGGCGCGCGGCGGATGATCTTGTACCCAACCCGGACGGACTGGGATGCTGCCCGATCGGCCGCCAAGCTGACCAGCAGCGGCCACGACGATATGCATGCCGGGGAGCTCGAAGCGTCGCTCCTGTTGCACGTCGCGCCGCACCTTGTCCGCGACGGATTCGAGCAAGGCGACCACGCGGCACCGGACCGCACGCATCTCCTGCTGCACGGCTTGGCGGCGTACACGACCAGTGGCGTGATCGGCTATCCGTCCGGCGGATCGGCAGCCAAGGGCGCTGCGCTCTTGGAGTCGCTGACGGCGTCGTTCGCTGGTCACCTCGCCGAACTCCGCCCGGTCGCGGCCGTCGATGGAGCCACGGACTGACGGGCATGGATGGCCGCCGCTCGCGTCGGACTCGGCGCGGCAGGATCGGGTCGGTTCGGGTCGCACGTTGTTGCGTTGTGCGTCGGTGTTGGCGATGCAGAGGAGCATGAGCGGCAGCAGCGACACGGTCAGCACGCCGGTGATGCAGAGCAGGACGTCCAGTTGTCGATGGGTCGGTGGCCGGTTCCACGCGGTGCGCCAGGCCCGGACGCGGCGGCGAAGCACGGCGCAAGGATGGTCGTGGCGCCGCGCGCGGCGGTCCGCCCGGGTCACGAATCTGCTCCGGCCGTCGCGGTGTCGGTGCGGGTCTCACCAGGGCCGGGCTGGCGGTCGGCGTGGCAGCGGGACAGGTCGCGAAGATGCCGCCAAACGTCGGTGCTGCGGTCGTGGAATCCCGGTATGCGGCAGTCGGTCCCGTCGCAGCCGGGCTTGTCCAACGGCAGCAGCCACTCGAGTGTGGTGGTGAGTCGGACGGCCAAGCCGGCAAGCACGGCGTCCAGATCGGCGTCTGCCGTCCCGGCGGGGCTCACCGGATCGCCGCCGGCGTGTTCCGAGCGGGCCAAGAGTTGATCAAAATGTGATGGGTGGACACGGCGGTGTCGGCGGCGGTGCAGTGCGCGGCGACCGCGCTCGATGTGAGCGGGGGGACGATACCGGGGCGGGGCCAGACACGGATGTGGGCGCGGGCGCGGCCGTGGTCGTCGGGTACGACGTGGACTGCGGCGGCCGCGATGTCTGGGTGGGCGGTGAGTGCGCGGTGGAGTGCGGTGCCGCGTCGGCGTTCGTTTGCCGGGGTGAGGTAGTGCTCGGCGGGTTCGAGTTTGCGGACGATGAGGCGTCCGTCGGCGGTGAGGGTGCCGATGTCGCCGTTGGTCCGCCAGGCCATGGGCTGTGGGCAGGGTTGGTCGGCGCGGTGTCCGACGGTGGTGCAGCCGGCGAGGCTGGCTGCTTCGATGAGCCCGGCGACACCGGGCGGGGTCGGCTGACCGGTGGGGTCGACGGTGCGCAGTCGCAGGCCGGGCAGCGCGGTCAACGCGACTGCGGTCCGGTTGGCGGTTGCGATGGCGCCGTCGAAGGCGGGGGCGTGATACCAGGTGGTGATGATGACGTCGGTGGCCGCGGTGAAGTCGGCGAGGTGGTTGGTGGCGGGTGGGGTGATGGTGGCGGGGACGACGACGCGGCGCAGGGCGCGGGTGGCGACGCCGAGCCAGCCGGGCGGTCGTTCGCGTTGGAGCAGGGCCTTGATTTGGCCGGGGGCGAGGACCGCCCAGTCGGCGTGGGTGGCGGCTGCTGTGTGCAGCCAGCCGGCGGGGGTGAAGTCAGGTTCGAGGACGACAGTGCCGCCGACGAGGAGTTGCCGGATGGCGATTTCGAAGATGGCGGCGGCGTGGAGGGGTGCGGCGATGAGGGCGGTGCCGCCGGTGGTGAGGCCGATCGCGTCGCCGACCCGTGGGGCGGTGGGTGGTTCGCCGCCAGCGAGCCAGATGTGCCGGCCACCGTACTCGGTGTGCAGCTGCGCACGCCACGGCCGGCACCAGTGCGCGACGGTGGTGGTCTGCGCGATCGCGTCGCTCACCGTCTTCGCTCGAAGCCCGAATGGGATCGGCAAGGGGACACCGTCGCAGAGCCACACCGCGAGAGCGTCGGCGATCACGCCGACGGTGGGCATAGCCACGACCGGTGTGACCGCGGTCCCGCTGGCCCGCCGGTCGGCGACCCGCTGGTAGGCCATCCGCCACAGTTGCCCGAAGGTGGTGGTGCGGTCGCGGTCGATCACCGCGATGCGGGTCGTGTCGGCGTCGGCGAGCTGCCGGAACTGATCCACCATCGTCGGCGCGGTCGTCAAGCCTGCAGCGCTGAGGAGGGTCGGGGCCGAGCTCATGGACGGCTCCAGTGGCTCATTGGCCGGTGCGGAGCCGCATCGGGACAGCTACCGGTGCCCTGTCCGGCGAGGCCAGGACATATCGGTGGCACGTCGAGGCAGTTCGGCCGGCTTGCTGACGGTCTCGGGCGGTCGTTTCCGGTTCGGGACATCGTGTCGGTCCTCTGTGGATGCTGGGTTGGGGCTGGGGTGGGCCGCCCGCGCCACGCGGAGCTGCGAGGTGAGCGTGGTGCGGGCGGCCCTGGCAGGGGCCGTCGCGGCCTCCCATCGATCCCGGGGGATCGGGATCGGCTGGGGCGGCGCGGCCGCGATCGGCCCCACCCGGGGTGGAGACGCCGGTCGCCCGACGGGCGTCTCCACCGGGTGCGGCCACCGGACTGGCACAGGGTCAGGTGGCCGCACCGCTTCGGAACCGGCCAGCCGTTGACTGACTACCGGTGCTGTGCTGGGTTCGGTGGGCGGTGCATCGGGTGCAGGACAGCGCTGTCGCTGACCGGGATCGGTGGCAGCGGCTGGAAGCCGTGCCGCTGGTAGAGGGTGGCGTTGCGGTCGCCGGTGGCCTCCAGGTAGGCGTCGCGGCCAGCAGCGTCGAGCCGGGTCAGCCGATGCTGGAGTAGCCGCGTGCCGATGCCCTGGCCCTGGTGCTTGGGGACCACGGCGAGGTAGGCGAGGTAGTCGTGCGGCCCGAGCGGGTGGTGGTGCTCCATCGCGGTGTCGAGGGCGACGAACCGGTCGGTGTGCGGGTCGCAGCAGGCGGCGAGACGCCGCTCGTAGCCGGGGATGGGCAGGCTGAACCGGGTGGTGACCTCGGCCCAGACGGCGACGCCGTGGAAGCTGCCGGACACCTCGATCCGCACGTTGGGTTGGGCGAGGAACCCGTCCAGCAGCAGCCCGAAGTAGCCGGGGTAGATCGCGGCGCGTTCGTCCGGGTCCGGGACGAGCCAGCCGGCCAGGTCACCGCCGTGGAACGCCTCGGCCAAGGCGGTCGCCAGCAGGGCCTGATCGGCTCGGTTCGCAACCCACACCTCGTCCAGTACACTCACCGGCCGCGACCTGTCATCTCGCCCGGGCCGGTGGCGCCGATCGGGCCCGCGGGCGCAGCCGTGGCCAGTGCGATGGCGGTGCCGAGGTCGGGGGCGCCTTGGCCGATGCCGGCGTACGCAGACGGTCGCATGCTGCGCAGGTAGACGGCCCGGGCCACGCCGACGACCGCGGCGACGGCGAAACTCGCGGGCAGCGTGTACCGCCACGCCGACGTCGCCGGCACGCCGACAAGCAGGTCGAAGTGCCACACCGTCAGTACAGTCACGACCGCGAGCAGCACTGCGGACAGGACCGGCGCGACCACTGTGGCCCACGCGCCGAAGTTGTCGCGGCGCGGGCGCTGCCGGGCGAAGTAGCGCAGCACCGCGACCGACGTCACGGTCATGAGCAGCAGCACCCCGAACCCGCCGAGCACGGTGCCGGCGAAGAACAGCACCAGGAATGGATCCCAGCCCTGGGCGGCGAACAGCACGACGGCGGCCGTGGCTAGCAGGGTCTGCGTGACGGACCCCCACACCGGTGCCCCGGCGCCGTTGAACCGCTCGAACGCGCTCGGCAGCACCCGTTCGCGGCCGAGGGCAAAGGTGTAGCGGGCGGCGGTGTTGTGGAAGCTCAGCATCGCCGCGAACAGGCTGGTGGAGAACAGAATGTGTCCGGCGTCCAACCACACCTCGCCCAAGTACGGCTTGGCCAGAACGAACGGCAGTTCCGAGAAGTGTGTGGCGGCCAGGCCGACCACCTGGCCGGGCCCGGCGGCGTCGGCCATCGCCCAGGACCCGACCGCGTACACCACCATCGCCACCAGCAGGGTGATGAACGTGGCCCGCGGCACCGTCCGGCTGGCGTCGCGGGCTTCCTCCGAGTACACGGGCGCGGACTCGAACCCGACGTAGCCGGCGATGGTGACGCACGCCGCGACCGCCATCCCGGCGAAGGACAGGTGCGCCGGGGACAGCGCGTCGAAGGTCGTTACCCCGCCGGCCGGGTGAGCGATGTGCACGGCGGCGAACACCAGCACGATCACCAGCTCGGCCGCGAGGAAGACGGCGAGGATCGTCCCGGATAGATCCACCCGCAGCAGGCCGAGTACGGCCACGACCACGCAGGCGACGCCGGACAGCAGCCACCACGGGACGTCGTGACCGAACGCCAGCAGCGTCTGGTGCATGCCGTAGCCGAACCCGCCGGCCAGGCCGATCTGCATCACGGTGTACGCCTGCAGGGCGGTCATCGCCGCGGCCACGCCGGGGATGCGGCCCAGCCCGGCTGTGATGTAGCTGTAGAACGCGCCGGCGTTGACGATCTGCCGCGACATCGCCACGTACCCGACCGAGAACACGGCCAGCACGACCGCGACCGCGACGTACGCCAGGGGCATCTGCACGACGCCGGTGACGGCCCAGCCGCCCGTCGCGCCGCCGAAGACCACCGTGGCCGGGGCGACCGCGGCGAACGCCGACGCGATCAGCCGGCCCAAACCGAGCCGGGTGCGTTCCAGTGACGCCAGGACGTTGCTGGGCCGGCCCCGCTGGACCGGCGCCGGAAACGATGTAGACACGATGAGCTCCCTCTACGACGAAAGTGGTACCGAACAGTTCGCGGTGGTGCAGGGGTCAGCGGCCGCTCATGACCGTGGACCCGACGACCGCCGCGGTGTGGGCGAACAACTCGCGGTACAGCGGCCGGGCGCCGGCAATCTGGGCGTCGAGGTAGCGCTCCGCGAGGTGACCGCCGCCTTCCAGCGCCCGCACGTGCAGGCCGGTGACCTTCGCCAGGCCGGCCAAGATCACGTCCGCGTCGGCGAACACCCGCTGCTCAAGCAGGAAGATGTGCAGCCGCGCCGCCGGCCATCCAGACGCGTTCGGATCGACAGGCCGGTAGGTGACGCGGGAACGGCCCAACAGCCGCCGATCCTCAACCCGCTCCACCAGCCGCCGCCGCAACATCCGAGCAGCCACACCCTCATATGCGGTCTGCGCCAGATGCCGCAGCCACACCTGCACCGGCAACCGATCCTCGCCATGCAGCTGATCAAGAACCTGATGCGCCACCGCATCACGCGGCGGATACTCGCTGACCGGCACCACCATGTGCTGCTGGTCGAACCCGATCCGGTCCTCCACCAGTAACTCGGCCAGCAACGCAGCCGCAAGCCCAACCGCGACCACCCGTCCCGGGACGAGGAGCTGCCCGGACCGCTCGTGATGGGCCAACATCCAAAAATCGGTCGCCGCGAGGGCCGCGGGCGGCCGGTACGCGTGCGTCATCGCAGCTCCATACTCCTGCCACGGAAAGCGCCGGTTCCCGAGGCGACGAAATGGAAATCGCTGTTCACTGCGATCACCAGCGGATCGCAACGCCATCCACAATCACCACTGGACGACGCGCTGTCGATACGCTGGATGCGGACAGCGACGATGTCCGCAACGGCCTGTCCGTTCGGCACAACGCACCGTCGTGTAACAATCGGCGTTCGTTCACATGCGTTCTGCGATGCCACGAAGGTGGCGATTGAGATGGGTCAGGCTCCGAAGCGGTTGGTTCCGGCGAGGTCCGTGCTCGACTATGCGGGCGCGCGGGTCCGAGCCGTGCGTATCGCTCGGGGGCTGTCGCAGGCAGAGCTCGGCGCGCTCGTGTTCGCACATCGGGACCTGGTACGCAAGATAGAAACGGCTGAGCGGATCCCGTCGGGCGATTTCCTCGTCCGCTGCGATGAGGCGCTGGAGGCTCGCGGGGCGCTAACCCTACTCACACCGCTGGTGGAGCGTGAACGACTACTCCGCAGCGCACGCACCGATGACACCAGCCCCTCGGCTTTTCGAAGCAGTGCCACTGACCGGCCGGTCCTCGACTGGCTGCTCACCGAGTCCGCCGATCGGCAGCCGGCCACGGACGATGACACCGTTGTGGACGCGGCTGCGCGGCTGGAGCGGTTGCGTAACCGGGACCACGCCCATGGCGCGGGCACGGTCTATCCGGCCGTAGCTGACGCGCTGCGCGGTCGGCTGGCCGGGCTTGCCGCGACCGCGCCGCAGATCGCGACCGGGATGTTGGAGCTGGCAGGGTACGAGGCCGTCGACCTTGGCGTGGACGGACTGGCGCAGCAGCACTACCTGCACGCACTTGAGTTAATGACCCGGACCGGCAACCGCGTCTATGGCGGGTACCTGGTCGCGGTGAGCCTGGCGCACCTGGCATTGCACTGCGGCGATGCTGAGCAGGCGTTGCGGTTGGCGACCGCCGGTCTGCGCGGCACCGAGCACCAGGCCACCCCGGCCGTGCGGGCGGCGTTCCGCACTGTGCAGGCCCGGGCCCATGCCCGTCGCCGTGACGAAGCCGCCTGCGCCGCTGCGCTGCTGCACGCCGAAGCCGACCTCGCCCGTAGCCGCCCAGGCGAGGAACCCGGCTGGATCGGGTACTTCGGCGAGGCGGACTTCGCCGATGAGAAGGCCCACTGCTTCTTCGACCTCGGTCTGTACGAGCTGACGCACCGCGAGACCATGACCGCCTTGAAGCTGCTGCCAGCGGACCGGGCGCGCCGGATCAGCATCGACACCGCCCTGCAGGCCGCCGCCCTCGCCCGCGCCGGCGAGTTCGACGAAGCCAGCACCGTCGCCCGGCAGGCCATCGATCATGGAGCCGGGGTGGTGTCATTCCGCACCGTACACCGCATTGCGCTCATGCTCGCCGAGCTGCAACCACATGTCGACCTGCCGCAGGTTCGCGAGGTCATCGACTACGCCCACGCCACGCTGACCCCTTTTGCTACTCCGGCGTGATCACCCCGCCGCGGTCGAGCACCTCACGGTACGCAGCAAGCTCGGCCTCAAGGGCATGCCGCTGCGCCGCGGCGGACAGGTAGTGGCCGACCCCTTCGAACTTCAGCATCCCAGCAAGCAGGCCACGTACCCGGAGCGCTTGCGCCAGCACCTCGGCATCTTTAACTGGCGCGACGGCGTCGTCCGCACCATGGACGAGCAGTACCGGCCGCTGTACCTGGCCGGCGTCGACCGGCGAGGTTGCCGAGGCGAGGATCGCCGCGTGCGGCCGTTGGAACCGCGGCGCGGTCGTCCGCCACAACTGCGGGTCCACGATCGCCGACCTGGCCACGGCCAGGACGAACGGACCGTCGTCGCACACCGCTTTCAGCGCGGTGTAGCCGCCGGCGCTGGCGCCCGAGATGAACACCGCGTCGGCTCGCACCCGGCGGCCGGCGATCAAGTGCAGGGCGGCGGCTCGGGAATCTTCCACGTCGAACCGGCCCCAATTGCCGTCGAGGGCCTTGCGGAACGCTCGACCATAGCCGGTACTGCCTCGATAGTCGACGTCCGCGACGGCGAAGCCCCGGCTGGTGAAGAACTGCACCTCAGGGTCCAGCCGCAGCTCGTTGTGATACGTCGGCCCGGCATGCGGCCGCACGATCAACGGCGGCACACTTTCCACCGCCGGTACCGGCGGATAGAACAACACCGACACCGGACCGCCGGCAGCATCGACCCGCATTACTTCGGGAACGGACACCGCCCCTGCTTCGACCGACTGCGCCGGGCGGCGGATCACCTCAACGGCGTGGGTACCGTCCACGGCGACCAGCGCAACCTCCGGGACATGCGTCGAAGACGCCCCGATCAGCCCGACACGGTCACCACACCCGACCAAATACGGTTTGATCGACGTGTACGGCAGTGCGACGGCCCTGACCCCGCCATCCGGCTCGACGATCAGCAACTGCTGGCGCGGACCTACCTGCGCCGTCATCGCAAGCCGCCCACCTCGCAGCAGCACGTAGTTGGCGTACCCGGACTCCCATGGCGCGGTCGCGCACTCCGCGGCCATCGGCGCCACCGCCTCCACGACCCCGTCACGCCACCGGTACAGGTTCCACCACCCCGACCGATCCGACATGAAGTAGAGCGATCCGTCAGTTGACCACGTGGGTTGGACCGCCGACTCATCCGGCCCGCCCGCAACCCGCCGGGCACGCTCGATCCGGCCACTGGTCGCGTAGTCGGCCACCCACACCTCGCACGAGTCCCATGGCATCACCGTGGAGTTCCACTGCATCCAGGCCAGCCGGCCCGCAGACCGCCGCGGCGAAGCCACAAACCCGTCAACAGACAGCAGCACGCGGGCGTCTGGACGACCCGGTCTGACCGCAACGAGGTCGTCGCCTGCCTCGCTCTCACGTACGGCGAGCAAGTCGCCGTCGTCTGGAGCAAGATCGCCGTACACGTAACGGCTGTCGAGATCGTGCGGCAGCCCGACAAGCTGACCGGTCGAGGCGTCCACCGCCTCCATCTGGTCCGGCTCGAGAACCGTGTACGGCTGCCCGCCGTAGGCGTGCAACGCACTGCCGATGCTGCCGCTGGCGACGCTGTACGCGGCGAGGCGCCCGGCATCCCATCGGATGAGAACCGATCGGCCTGCCGATGGCCGAGACTCCAGCCACCACAACGTGGTGCCGTCGCTGGTCAACCAGTCAAAGCCGGCACCCGGGTCGGCGACATCGCGCTCGCTCACGGCCTCTTGAACCAGCGATCGAACTTTTCCGCGCACTCAACGATCACAGCACATCAGCCCCCGACTCACCCGCCCGGCTGTACTCGACCAGGCGGCTGGGCGCGCCCGACCGGGAGGAGTCGCCGCTCACCCCCGGCCGGGGCAGGTCTCCACCGTTGCGGGCGCTGGTCCTGACGGTCCAGCGGTCGTATGCGGACATCACGGGTGTCCGCTGCCGTCATATCTGGCAGGTCGGTGCCGATCGTCACCTAACTGCTCACAACGGGCAATTTCGGCAAACTGTGACGCGGGATGCGGACAGCCGCACTGTCCGCATCGACGTTCTTGTCTCAAGGTGATCGGCGCTGATGAATTAAAAGTCCACGCGACCGAACGGAGAGGAGTACAGGTGTCGGTCACTCCCATCCAGGCGCCACCGTTCGCGCTCCTGAGCGGCTATCGCGAAGGCATGACCGCGCGCTCGCGGAGCACCCCCTACGTCACGGAGGCGATGAGGCCCGAACTGGACTCGATGCTATCGAGAGTGTTCGGCCGACAATCGCGGCCGAGAGTAGATGACATCGGGAACGTCGTCTCTGCCGCCTTGGCGGGGCTGCCATGATCGGCGTAACCGGGCGCGTCCCGCTGGCCGGTTCGACGAGCAGGGTCCGACCGTCTGTCGGGCTTGTTGGCGCTGGTGTTCAGATGCGACGGCATCTTGTACCCGCACTTAGGGCATACGGAGTTGACATCGCGGGAGTGTTCGATATTGATCCGATCAAGTCAGCCGGCTTGGCCAACGAGTTGGGCGTCGAGGCGGCCGTCTCACTACGTGCCCTACTTGAACGACCCGTCATAGATTGCCTGGTGGCGGCATGCACACCTCAGGGGCACGAAGACGTAATCTCCTCAGCGGTTGCCCATGGCGTGCCGGTGCTCGTCGAGAAGCCACCGGTCCGTAACTTGAACACTCTGCGGCGACTGAGCATCGAGTCGGAGAGTGCTGGGGTGCCCGTATGTGTCGGCATGAATTACCGTCACACTCCCGGATTCGTGTCCCTACAGCAATTCGCGCGTGCCGATAGCCCGCTGCACTATATCCACATTCAACATCTCGCGAGCGCCGGAGCAGGACCGAGTTGGGGACTCGAGCGCTTGCGTACCTTGATGCTCGCGCAGGCGGTGCACGCTCTCGATCTAGCCCTGCTGCTGGTTGGCGGATACACGGCGTCCACCACCATCACGCAGGCCCACGGCGGCCAGTTGTCCACGTTGTGGACGATTCGCAGCGCAACGGCTGTATGTAATGTTCTGGCCAGCACTATCGCGCCAGGATTTCGCCAGATTGTGACCGCCATGCGCCATGACGGTGCAGTTGCTGAATTGACGAACCTAGATCAGCTCGATGTGGTGTCTGAGGCAGGATATCGCGCCTTCCAACACCTCCAGACGCGACGTGCTCCGTTCGCCGACGTCCTAGATCGCATGGGATACGCATCAACGGTCGCCGGATTCCTCGACACACATGTCACCCACAGGTTAGCGGGTGAACAGCTTTCCAATCCAGTTTCACTCGGCGATCTAGAACCGGCTTACATGCTCATCGAGCAGGCAATCACGGCCGCCCACGACGTCATCGGCGTGCACGGCGATGATTGACTTCGGTGTACAGATCCATCCCCAGCACGCTAGCGCCACCGAGGCGCTCCTCGCATGGCGGGCAGCCGACGACGAGGGTTTCAGTTCGATCTGGACGTGGGATCACGCTGGGCCTTTGAAGGCGGGCCCGCGTTCTGCCAGCCATGAAGCATGGACGCTCCTCGCGGCTGCTGCGGCCCGGACTGAACGGGCGCGTATCGGCGTCCTGGTCACCTGCACAGGGATTCGGCCGCCGGAACTGATTGCGGATATGGCTCGCACCGTGGACGAGATCAGCGGTGGAAGGCTTGTGTTAGGTCTTGGCGCCGGGTGGCGTGCGGACGATTTCACATCGTACGGCGTCGAGTTCCTGCGGCCGACCGATCGGATCAAAGCGCTGACATCCTCGTACCATCGCATTCATGCACGGTGGGAGGCCACCGCTTGTCCAGCGCTCCCCATCCTGATTGGCGGTCGCGCCGCGGCGCTGCCCCTGGCAGCTGGGTGCGAGGTCTGGAATACCATCGGCTCACCTGCGGATTTCACGTCGTTGAACGGCGACCTTGACCGTATTTGCCGCGAGGCTGGCCGCGCACCAGATGCCGTTCGTCGAACGGTACTCCTCCGGCCTGCCGACGAGGCAAATGCCGCCGAATATGTCGCCGCGGGAGCACAGGAACTGATACTTGGTTGGCCTGCGCCCTTCGATGTGTCCGAGCTGCTGGTCCGACGAAGAACCATCGCCGACGCAATTGGGGCCTCGGCTATCAGGCGGGCACGATAATTCCGAGAACAACTCCAGAGCATAGCTAAATGCGAGCACAATGCCTGCTCCGCACTCGACCATCAAGCACCTCGTAAGTACCGCGCCCAACTTCGCGACGGGGATGAACCACATGCAACCTGTGATCGCAACCGAGGCCGATGTGCCCGCCTGGCTTTTCCTCGCCGAACAGGTGGAGGACCTGTTTGGGCCATTAGTTGAAGATCCCGGGTTCCGAGCTGCACTCTTACGCAACATCGGGCGCGGTACGGCCCTGTGCGTGCGCGTTGATGCTGCCGCGTCGCGAGCTGCCCTCGCGGGTGGCCTGCTGCTGTCGGCGCATCACCCGACGTACCAGATCACCTGGCTTGCCGTGAGTCGGGAGCATCGGGGAGACGGCATCGGGGAACTGTTGGTTCGCACTGCACTGGACACCATGCTCGAACCGCCTTGCGCGGTCGAGGTCACGACGTTCGGGCCGGACCACCCCGGCCACGCCGCTCGAGGCTTCTACGAGCATTTGGGTTTCGAGCCGGCCTCCGCCGTCACTGCGGACGGCGCACGCCAGACGTACCGGCTGCAGGTACCGCGGTCATGAGCGCGAGGTTCGGCCCGGCGGCGGAGGGCGGCGTTGTGACCTACCCGAGTAGGCGAGCGAAGTCCGATGGTCGAGTGGTGATTCTAGGCGGTGGACCGTGTGGACTGGCGTGTGCCGATGAGTTGCAACGGCTGGGCCATCACGAGTGGACCTTGTTGGAGGCTGCGCCCGCTGTCGGCGGCTTGGGTTCCTCTGTCGTAGACCGGGCCGGGTTCACGTGGGACCTCGGCGGGCACGTCGTGTTCTCCAAGCTACGCAGCTTTGACGCTCTGTTCGCCGGTCTGTTCTCGCCGGAGGAGTTGCTGCACCACGACCGCTCGTCGTTCGTGCGGCATCACCAGAACTGGGTGCCGTATCCGTTTCAGCAACACCTGCACCATTTGCCGAGGGCCGCCGCAGAGGTGTGCCTTGCCGATCTGATCGCGGCCCAGTCGCTCGGCGTTGCCCCGGCGGAAACCGACTTCGCCACGTGGTTGGAGGCCACGTACGGCCGTAGCCTCGTCGCGGAGTTCTTCGCCCCGTACAACCGGAAGGTCTGGTCGACCGACCTGCACGACATGTCCGCGTCGTGGATCGCGGACCGGGTCGCTCCTTCGGACACCGATGCATTGCGCCGGGCCCTGGATGGCGGTTCTGTTGTCGTGCGGCCATGGGGGCCGAACTCGCGGTTCGCGTTCCCCGCTACCGGCGGCACGGGCGCGATCTGGCGGCGGCTTGCTTCCCGCCTGAACGGCGACGTCCGCACCGGCACCGCGGTCGATCGCGTCGATGTGAGCACAAGAACCGTGTTGCTGTCCGACGGGACCGTGCTCGCCTATGAGCACCTCGTCGCGACGGGCGCTCTGGACAAGCTTGTCGCGATGACGCCGGCTGCGCCCGAAGACGTGCAGCGCGCAGCTGCGGCTCTACGTCACACGACGGTCGCCATGATCGGACTCGGCTACCGGGCGCCGACGACCGACCGACGGTCGTGGCTGTACTTCCCTGGTCCCGACGCTCCGTTCTACCGAGCGACGAACCTCGCCGCGTACGCGCCGGCAAACGTCCCGGATGCGGACCCCGACCGGTATTCGTCGTGGATGACGGAGGTCTCATTGCCGAACGGCGACCTGCCCGACTGGGCCGCTCTGATCGAAGCGTGCGACGCCGCGCTGCGCCGCTGCGAACTTGTGCCCGAAGAAGCCGAGCGAGTCAGCGGACATGTCGAACTGATTCCGTACGCCTACCCTGTCCCGACCGTAGGTCGGGACGTCGCCTTGGCCGTCATTCAGCCGTGGCTGGAGCAGCGGGCTGTCTACTCTCGCGGGCGATTCGGCACGTGGCGGTACGAGATCGGCAATATGGACCACGCCGTGACGATGGGTCAGGACATCGCCCGACGCCTTGTGCATGGCGTCGCGGAGCGGCTGAACCCGGTGGCAATCCCTGAGGTGACAGGAGCTCACCGTGCCCGCTAAACCTGCCCTGGACGCTCACGTAGTGACTGGAAACCTGCTTGTTGGTGCGGCTCCGGACAGCCCATCGCTCGTTGCGCAACTCCTCGAACTGAACGTCACGCACGTCCTGGACTGCCGGACCATGCGATCCTCACCCCCGCCTGCCGCTGCCTGCCGAAGTCTGATGTGGCACTCAGCGCCGAGCAAGGATGACGGCACGTCTCGTGGCGTCGCTTGGTACGCCGATTGCCTGGCCTTCGCCGACATGGCCCTTCGTACCGGCGGCGCGCGGCTGTACTGCCACTGCGCGGCAGGAGTCAACCGCGCCCCAGCCGCCGCGTACGCCATCCTGCTCGCTCAAGGGTGGCCCCGGGCGACTGCCCGCGACCGGGTACTCGCCCGTGACGTTGCCCGACCCCGCTACTTCGAGGACGCCGAGACGTGCCTGCATGAATTGGGCGTCATCGCATGGGGGACGGCGTGATCCGGCTGAGCCGGCTCGTCGTCGGCGGATACATCGCGCGGAGTGTCTACATGACTGCTTCGATGATCTTGTCGTCACGGTCGATGCGGAGCAGCGCCGCCATCACCGAGAAGGCGCCGATAGATCCGGAGCCCGTCCTCACCGTGATCATCCCTGCACTGCGCGAGCAGACGGTGATGCCCCGCTCGCTGGCGTGGTTCGGGAGACTGGCCGGCGACTGGCCGCAGCTGCGGGTGCTAGTCGTAACCGCCACACGGGAGACCGCCCAGACGCCGGCCGGGCAGCAGACCACCGAGCAACTGTGCCGAGAGCTGGCACGCCAGCACAACGACCGCCTCGGTAGGCAAGTCTTCCACGTCGTTTCCTACCCTGGCCAAGGGCGCCGCGCGTCGCAGCTCAACTACGCCGTTACGGCGTTGGACCGGCTCTGGCCGCCGACTGGCGACGACTACGTCGCCGTATACGACGCGGATGCCGTCCCCGACGCCCGCTTGCGCGCCCATGTCGCGCGGGCCGCAGCAGGCCGGCCCGCGATGATCCAGCAGCCGATGCTCCCGGCGTTTCCGGCCGGCATCGGCGGGAGTCGTTCGGCGGTGATGTCGGGTCAGGACCTCGCGGCCTTCCGCCGCACCGTCGGCATCGAGTACCGCCGGATCAATGTGGCTCGGTGGTGCGCACCGGGGAACGGCCATCGAGTGCTGGCCACCGTGATGCGGCCGATGGTGTACGGCGTGGGCTCCGGCCTCATCGTGCGTCGCGACAAGATCGAAGACATCGGGTTCTTTCAGGAGCCCCACGACGACCTCGCGGTCGGCCACCGGCTGAGCATGGCCGGCGAGCCGATTGCGGCGCTGCCCTCGGTCAACGTGGTCGAGCCCTATCAGAGCGTGGCGAGCATGGCGCGCGCGTTCAGCAGCGTCGCCTTCGCCAACACCGCCACCCATCGTGACTACCGTTTCGCCGCGGCGAGACCTACCCGGCTCTCCCGCGCCGGTCAGCGGCTGCTGGCGGTCCGGGCGTTGGCTGACGGTGCAACTTGGGCGCTGGGGCCTCCCGTGATGGTGGCTGCCGTCGCGCATCTGGTTGTCCGTCGCGAGTTCAAGCCGCTGGCCGTGGCGGCGCTGACGGCAGCGGTCATTGAGCCGGTCGTGGCGTATCGGCTGCGTGGCCAACTGCTCCGGGACTTTCGCTCTCCTGACCCGGCCGGTGTCAACTGGCAGCAGCCCGCGGCGTTGCCGTCGATTGCCACGTTCGTGGTGCAACCCGCGGTGAGCGCACTCGGGCCCTGGCTGCTGGGCCTGCGCGCTGTCACGGCGGCGTTGACGGGCCGGGGTCTGCGGTTCACCAAGACCGAGCACGTGGGCGAGCCCGCCCGATGAATCCGAGAGGACACGTTCATGGGTGAACTCGACGTCGGCTGGGCGGTGTCCAGCGACTTCCCCGAAGGTGGTTGGAGTCCGTCCCGCATCGATGCGCATCTGGCGCAGGCCAGGAGCGAGATTCCGGCATGGGACGACCCCGAGCAGGCCAGGCTCGGGTTCGCCATGGCCGCACCGCACCCGACGGCCGTGCGCACGCTGGGTGACTGGTCCGCAGTTAACACGAACAACGTCGGTGTGCACACGCGGTTCGGCGAAGGCAAGGCCGGGACCCGGCGGTTGGAGAAGGAGGCCCTCGCCGTCCTCGCCGGTCTCTACCGAGCGGGTGCCACTGACGGCCATCTCACCGGCGGCGCCTCCGAGGCGACCCTAGCGGCGCTGCGGATTGCCCGCAATCTGCTGAGGAGTGCTGGCCATCGGGTACAGGTGATCACGTCGGATCTGTGCCACACGTCCGTCGGCAAGGCCGCGGAAATCCTCGATCTCGACCTGGTGCGGCAGGCTCCCGGCCCGTCTTGGACGTTGACCCGTGCACAGGTCCGGCAGGCCGCGACGGAGGCCATCGCCGCGGGCTTCACCGGTATCGTCGTGGTGGCGACGGCTGGTTACTACAACAGCGGTTTCTGCGATCCCGTCGACGAGATCGCCGCCGAGCTGCGTGACCTCGCCTTCCAGCACCCGGGAACGGTCCGGTGCTTCCTGCACGTCGACGCGGCACACGGCGGGTTCGTGTTCCCCTTTACCGCCCCGGATCTGCCGTTCGACTTCCGTAACCCCGGCGTGCACGCCATGGCCGTCGACCCGCACAAGGCCGGCATGATGCCGTACGCGTGTGGAGCGCTGCTCGTCCGTAAAGGGCTCCTCGAACACGTCACCCGGATCGACCCGCATACGCGGATCCCGGACGAGACGCTGTTGGGCTCGCGTCCGGGCGCGACCGCGGCGGCACTGTGGGCGACCCTGCACACGCTGGGCAGCAGCGGCTACCGGGCTCTCGCCGCCCAGTGCCTCGAGCGTCGCGACCGACTCGCCGCGGCGATCGCGGCAGCCGACCCGGCCGCCGTCCTAATCGCCGCCCCACACGCACCGGTCGTCTCCGCTGCCTTCAGCCATCCCGGCGGACAGCTTCCCCCGGACCTCTGCGCGACATACCGGCTCGTCCCGCTCACCCTCCCGGATCCCCACCAGGACGGTGAGCATCGGCTGTTCTACCACTTCTACGCCTCGGCATCACTAACCGACGCGCAGATCACTACGTTCGCCGCCCGGCTGGCCGACGCTATCGCGCACGCAAATGCCGCAGTTCCCGTCACCGCCGGGAGCCGCAGCATCACCTCCGACGTGGTGGCGGACATCCGCATCCACACCGACTGCTTCCGCCACTTCGTCGTCCACCCCGACGGTCGCCGTGACCCCACCGTGCCGGGCTATTCCTTCCACACTTTCGCGCAGCGCCGCGTCACCGGCGAGCAGATCCAGGACGAGCTGCGAGGGCAGGCGCGTTCCGGTGGCCCGCTATGGGTGTACGCCCCGGATCTCGAGGACCCGTTCGCAAACGAGCTGCTGGGCGTGCGGACCGAGCACTACTTCCTGGAGGTTCTCGATCGCCACCAGCAGGAGCTCTCGCTCGTCGGTGCGATTCACGCCACCATCATGCTGCCCGGCTCGCTGCGTGTGCTGCTGAACTTCGAGGCGGACGGCACGTTCCGTTCCGCCGAGTACAAGGCGATCGGCACGCGAGGGTCCGACGATCTGCAGATCTTCCCGACCGCGATCACAGCGAAGATCGGCAAGGACGCAGCCGGGTTTCGCCGTCCCGGTGGCGACGACTACTCCTTCTCCATTGACACATCATCGGAGCTCACCGTCCGCCTCGTCGATGGCGCCGCCCCGCCGGTGGTCCGCACCGCCCGGCACAACGCGGACGTGCTTCTGCCTCGACGCCCGCACCTGCGCCGTGAGCAGTTCCGTCGCTTCCCGAACCGGTTCTTCGACACCGAGGTCGACATCGAGGCCGGCCGCGCCTGGACGGGCACCGCGTACCTGCCCGAGCTGCTCGCACCGACCAGCATCGGCACCGTACTGGCGGCTCGGTCCGCCAACGCCGGACTCTGCACCGTCGAGGGCCGCATCACCTCGACAGCGCTGCACCTCACGCTCACGCCGCTGACCCGGGCCGGCGCGGAGGCTGCCGAGCTTGCCGCGCCCTGGGATCTCGGTCGACGCCTGCACCGGGCGATGCCACGCCTCGACGTCCACGACCCGACGCGACTCGATGTGGAGCAGGTCGTCGAGTTCGCCGAGGACGTCTACGAGGTCTTCATGCGTGACGGGCTGCCCACCGACCTCGCCGCCGCCGGAGCCCGCTGATGGCAGCGCCCGTCCTCGACCGCGCCGCCGCCCGCCGGCTCACCATGGACGCCGATGTGCTCGACGTGCAGCGCCTTCCGCAGGGCCGGTTCAACGCCTGCTGGAGCGTGACCGGCAGCCACGACCGTTCCTACCTCCTCAAACTCAACGACCGTGAGGGCGAGACCCACCTGCGACGAGTTGCCGACGCCATGACCGACGCGGCGGCACGCGGCGTAGCCGTGCCTCGGGTGCTGCGCGTCGGTACGGATCCGGATCTCGGGCCGTACCTGCTCCAGGAGTGGCTCCCCGGCCGCACTTTTGCCGAAGCCCGCCAGGCCGATGCGATCAGCGCGGACCTCTGGCCGGCCCTCGCCGAGCAGATCGCGCTGCTGCACAACGACCCGGCCGCCGACGTGCCGATGACACCCGCCGGCCGCGTCCGCCAGATATCCGACCTGCTGGACCGGCTCGGCTGGGACGAGCTCATCCACGCCGACCTCGCTGAAAGCGCCCGCCGGCGCGGCACTATCCTCGCCGACCAACTCGGTGATCACCCGATCGTGACCACCCATCAGGACATCCACCCGGATAACATCCTTATCCGACCAGGCGGTCAGATCGTCCTGCTCGACTTCGACCACGCCACACGGGCCGAGGACGCCAGCGACTTCGTCAAGATCGATCGTTGGTGCCGGCCCAAGGACCAGGACCGTCGGCATCTACTGAACGTGTACTGGCGCCAGCGCGAACAACCGGCGGATCCGTTGTTCGAGCAGCGTCTCGCCTTCTACCGCTTGGTGATCCACCTTTCGTACGTCCTGTACTGGCAGGACCGTGACGCTGCCCAGATCCCTGGATGTGTCGCGGCTCTGCGAGCCGAATTGGAGTGAACATGCCCGCCACGGACCCCACCACTACCGCCCCCGTGCCGATCGTCGGCCCCGGAGTTCAGGTTGTTGCCGCCCTGCTGCGCCGCGACGACCACATCGTCCTCGTCCAGGAACAGCGGGACGGACAGGAGATCTGGTCCATCCCCGGCGGCGGCGTCGAACGCGGCGAACTGGTCACCGAAGCCCTCATCCGCGAGGTACACGAGGAGACCGGCCTCCGTCTGGCCACCGTCGGCAACCTCGCCTACCTCGTCAACACCACCACCGAGCGGTACCCCTCCACCATCGTGCTCACCTTCGACTGCACCGACTGGGACGGCGACATCGCCATCCACGACCCGGACGGCAAAGTCATCGGCGCGGTCCTGCTACCCATGGACGAAGCCAAGAAAGTCCTGTCGTCCTCCACCGCCACACGCCCCGAGATCGAACCGGTGCTGGCCTACCTCGACGGCGCCACCACCCGGGTCTGGACGTACCGCGACGACCAACCCGCTGACTGATCGAGTCGGGGGCACCCCGGACAGCTGGGAGAATCATGACGGTCACACGCGACCTGGACGCGGGCATCGCGGCGCTCGACCCTCTCGGCGCGGACGCTGTGATGCGGTCACTGCCCCAAGCCAACATCGCGGCCGACACCGCCTGGCTGCTCTCGCGAGCCGTACATGTCTCCCAGCACGCCGCCGGGATCCGCGATGTCGCTCCCGCCCGGGCGGCATTGCGGGACCTGGGCATGCTCACCGCATCCCTCGCCCGGCACACCGGCCAAGACATCGCACCTCCGGCCGTTGAAGCGGCGATGCTGCACCTGGGCGAGGTCGCCGATGAAATACCCCGGGAGACCGTCTACTCGTACAGCACTCGCAACCCTCGGGGGCCCAGACGCCGCTCCTTCACCGATACGCCAGGCGAGCACCGCTTCATCGACGAGGTCACCGCCGCCAGCGACGCGCTCGACATCGCGATCGAGCACTGCCGACACCTGTCCGCAGCTGTCGACAAGCACGAAGCAGACGCCGGCGCCGGCATCGTCCATCACCAGCTCCGGGCCTTCGGCGGACACCTGCTCACCGTCAAACGTCACCTGACGCCGCAATACTTCACCGGCCGCCTACGCCCCTACTTTCCGGCGCTCACCATCGCCGGAACCACCTACTACGCGCCCGGCGGCGCTCAGATGCCCCTGCTGGTAATCGATGTCCTGCTACTGAGCCAGGCCGCCAACGGCGAACTCGCCGCCTGGTTCGAGCAGTACCTCGACGACAATGCCACCTATCTACCGCCGCACCACCGCGCCCTCATCGACGCCGCACGCGGCGTCCCCGGCCTCGCGCGACTCGCCAACCGGCACCCGTACCTACGAAGCGCGACCGGCACGCTCATCGACGACCTGCTGCGGTTCCGCCTGCCACACCGCCAACTCGCCCGCGCCAACATGGCCATCCGCGACGAAGGATCCCTCGGCAGCGGCGGCTACACCACCGACGCGCTCGACCAGCTCATTGCCGTCACCAAACAAGCCCGCGCCCTCCTCACCCCCGGAGCCCCGCGTGAATAGCACCTCACTCGACACCGACTTCCCGGCGTTCACCGTCGGCGCCGTACGCTCCGCGTTGGTCGTCGGTCTGACGACCCCACCGGAGCCCGTCATCGACCGCGTCCACCTGGCCTATCCGAGCCGGATCAACGCTATGGCCCTGGATTCCAGCAAGATCATTCCAAACGGCGACAGCGCCTACCTCGCCGGCGAGCTGCTCATCGCGTGCGACCTACCCCGCCATGTCGAAGTCACCATCGTCGACGACGGTCCCCCCGTCCAGACCACCCCGGATTGCGACCATCCAGCCCTGGCCAGACACGCGGCGCTGCTCGTCCGCACCGCGCTCGGCGCACACGAGCGGCTTCGGATCCGGGTCACCGCCCCGGATCTGCCCGCCCATCTCGGACTCGGCTCCAGCAGCGGCCAGATCGCCGCCGTCGCAGCCGCCGTCAACGAGCTCTACGGCCGCCCGATCCCTGCGCGCCAGCTGGTCAAGTTCCTCGCCCGCAACCACGGCGAGGAGATCGACGCCGACGCCGACCACCTCCTTCCCGTGCAGTGCCTCGGCGGGTCCGCCACAGCCGGGCTCATACCCGGCGCCGTCCAAGTCATCGCGGGAGCGCAGGTGCCACTGCTGCAGGCGTCGCTGCCCGACGACACGCACATCGTGCTCGGCATGCCCCACAATCCGGTGATCTGGGACGCCCGGACCAGCCTTGCCGCCGAGGCGGACTACTTCGACGCCTTCGCTACGACCGGCCGCACCTACGGACCCCAGATCGCCTACCGCCTGCTCCACGACGCCTGGCCGGCCCTGATCGACGGCGACCTGCGCCCGCTGGGCCAATTGCTGTTCGACTACCGCTTCCGGATGGGCAGCATCGCCAACTGCGCATTCTCCCACCCCGACCTGCTCGCCACCGCCGCGAAGGTCGAACACATCTTTATGGACGACATCGCCGACGTCCTGACCCTCTCTTCGGTAGGCCCCACCTTCGCCGCCGTGACCCGCACCCCGGACCAGTGCGCGGCAGCATTCACGAACGTGGGACTGCGGACCCTGCGCTGCCTCCCACGCAACGATGGCTACACCGTGCATCACGGACCTGCGTCATGACGGGGGTACAACCGGTTCCGACCGGCACCTACTGGAACGATCCGAGCACGGTCTCCGCATTCGCCGCGCTGCCCGCGCCGGCGTACCTGACCGATCTACTCACCGGTCCCGTCCCCGACGGAGCGACCGCACTCGACGCCGGCTGCGGTACAGGGCGGAACCTGCCAAGCCTGATAAGCGCAGGCTACCGCGTCTTGGCCGTCGATCTGCATCCCGGCATGCTGGACCAGGCGCGCGCCCGGTACGCCGGCCCGCGCGTCACGTTCGTGAACGCGACCATCACCAGTATCCCCGCTGCCGACCAGCAAGCTTCGCTCGTCGTCTGCCACGGCGTCCTGCACAACCTGCACCGCCGCGACGAGCTCGCCGCCGGGCTGTACGAGCTGCGCCGGGTCCTCGCCGTCGGCGGGACCCTGTCGCTGAACACGTTCACCGCCGGATACCTCGACCCATGCCTCAGCTCGCTCGGCGACGACGTCTACGCCCTGCCGAATGGCCAGTTCATGACCCTGCTTCCACCCGACGAGTTGGTGCGCCTCATCCGCAGCGCGGGCCTGTCCCTGCACAGCGACGCCGCGCAGTACCTCAGGCCCGGCGATCCAGGGCAGCGCAGCGTATGGCGCGCCACGCTTACGCGTGTCTAGACACGGCGAACGGGAAACGTGATGCTCGTCGTCGCTACGATCACCGACAGACCCGACGACCAAGACGCTGCCTGGGCCTACCTGCCGAAGCGTCCCGCCGGACCTCTGCTTGTCATCAACGAACACGCCCTTCGCAGCAGGGTCTGGCACAGCCTGGACGGTGCCCAGCGCCCACTGCTCGATCCAGCATCTATCCGAGTCCCCTTGTGGGCCTGCTTCGTCGACCGGTCCACTGCGAAGGCCACGTTCTTCGCCACGACGCAGTGGCACCCCGCCGCGACGACGCTGGCCGCTTTCCACAGCACCGACGACGCTCCACCCCCAGCTCCCAATCTCGCCAGCTGGGCCTACCGCGTCGTGGCCGAGCGAGCACAGGTGAACCGTCCCATCCCGCGACCCGGCCGACGACCCCTGCCAGGGCCGGAGATCGAAGCGAAGATCACCATCATTGGCCAGGTAAACCCGCTGGCCGTCGCCCGCACACTGCGGGACCGCCTGGCTACCATCGCGCCGGGCGCCGTAGGTTGCAGCCTCTATCGGCGGATACTCCGATCAGAGATCTACCGGCCCGCCGGCCCTGGCCTACGCCAATACGCGGCCCTGACCCCGCGCGCCGACGGCACCTGGTGGGCAAAGACCAAGATTCTGCGCAATGACGGCCTCCACAAGACGATCAGGCCCGCGACCGATCACGCGCACGCCCTGGCGCTCATCACCGAAGCCTTCGAGCCTCAGACCCTCCGCCGAGTCGGCCAGCTGCACCGCAGCACCTGGGACCTCCTCTCGCCACCGGACCCGTACGGACACTGGTGCACCGTAACCGTGGACACCACCACTCTCGCTCCATATCCCGGGCTCCTCCAACAGGTCGAGATCGAATACGGTGGCTGCCTCGCCACCACGTCTGCAACCACCGACCCGCTGCAGCTCCGACGAGCCGTGGGCGCGACGGCCGATGCCGCCGTAGCTGCGCTGAGCGCCGTGCACATACCCCATGCGCAATCCGGCCAGAGCAAGATCGAATATTTCCTCACCGAGGGACAAGCCGATGCCTGCGACTAACGACGTACTGCCTGTGCTATATGCCGTCCTCAACAGCAGCGCTGCACCCGCCGACCTCGACCCCTGGTGCGTTGAGCGAATCACCACGCAGCTCAGCGGCCTGACCGTCGAGCTCCGCGCATCCTCCGACGCGTCGACGCGATATACGCAGCGTCTGTTCACCCCTGGCAACCGGCTGTGGGGTGCCGACACCGATGCCACCGCACCCACCACCATCATGCGCACCATCGCCTTGCCTGCCGACCGCGTCAGAACACTCGCCGACAGCGTCCGCACCATCGCCACAGGCAGTCCGCTCCACGTCCAGATGCACGTCCGCGCCCCGGCAGCGTGGTTTCGAACGCCCGCCGGGCAGGTGCTCCTCACCGACCCCGACGCGCCGATAGCGCCACAAATCATCGCGCGGCACGACGGCAGCTACACCGTGGTCACCTGCGACGACCCAGACGCCGTCATGAACGCCGCCCGGCACCTCCGTGAGATCGGATACCGCCGCGCCGAGAACAACGGCTGGGTGTGCCTGCACGCCTCGGCTGCCACCATCGACGGCCGCGGCATCCTGATCGTCGGCAACTCCGGCGCCGGCAAGTCCAGCATCGCCCTCGCCGCAGCCACCGCAGCCGGCGGAGCATTCCTCGCCAACGACCGCACCATGATCGCCATGTCGGCGGGCGTGGCCCCACACGCCGTCGCGATGCCCGGACCCATCCGGCTCAACGGGGGCACCCTACGCGCGCTCGGCCTCAACAACGCCCAGCAGTGGCACCTCACCCGTCCCAAGCCACCAACCGCCTCCGACTGGCAGAACTTCCAGGGAACCAGCAAGCTGCACATCCTTGCCCAGGAATGGCACGAGCACACCGGTACACCACTGGCATCCGCTATGACGGTGGATCTCGTCGTCTTTCCCGAGGTACTGAGCGACGCCCAGGGCGTCGACGTGCGGCCAGTCGACACCGAACGGACCCTGAAGCTACTCAAGGCCCAGTGCATGTCGCCGGATGACGACATCTACGTTTGCGATTGGCTCGGTATCCACAACACCGATGCGGTCAATCGGGCCCGGCACACAGCCGACGTCCTCGACGCGCTGGCCCGCCGACCCGCTCTGGAACTCCAGTTCGGCATCGAGATCCCCTACCGGACTATCGCGACGGCCCTCAGCAACCGGCTCGAGGTACTGGCGGGCGCATGAGTCCGATCCCCGCGAGCAACCGCCTGTTGCCGCTCCCAGGTGCCGTCATCAAGGTGTACCGCGAGGCATGGCGCGCAGAGACGGAGAAGGCCGCGCTGCGACGCCTCGCCGACGCGCGGATATCAGCGCCGTCGATACTCGGATCAGGTCGTCTCTTCCAACGCGAGTTCCTCGTCATGCGCCGGCTCTGCGGCTCTAGCGTGGGCAGGACCGAACGGGCCGCTCACCAGATCATCACGTACCTGCAAGCGGTCCACCGGATTACTGGCCCCGGCTTCGGGAGGCTCTCGTCCCCACTCGCACCACGATGGAACGACTATCTCCGGCAGCGATTAGTCTCCTACCGAGATGCGCTCATTGAGCATCGACACTACGGAGCTGCCGAAACCGCTGACGCGCTCGCCGGGACCCAACTTCCTGAACCACCCGCGCCGTCTCTGCTGCACAACGACCCGGAACCAGCCAACTTCCTCCAACTCCGGGGCCGGACCGACACCGCCGGTCTCGACTGGGAACTCGCCGTTTACGGCGACCCAGATCTCGACTACGCCAGAGTCGGGCACTCTCTCGGCATAGGTGCCGAGCGCCTGGGAGACCTCCTTTCCAACCACGGCGTCGCCTACCACCCGCACTCGCTGGGCATCTACCGCCGGGTTCATCTTCTCGGCCGGCTCATGTCATCCGTCACTGCCCTCCCGCCGGACCAGACCTCCGCCGAGCGGCACTTACACGACCTCAATAGCTGCGCCAGATAGCCCCCACTAACGCACCACTCCGCACGATGAAAGGACCGAGTCCAGAGCTAACTCAAGGTGTCTATACCGCACTTACCCGGGGGACTTCCATGGCGGTTTCAACAGCAAAGGAATCATCGGCAAGCGTGTCCTGTTCGGGCTGCGAGCCTTGCCGTCACGCGTACCCGCCATCAGACCTTCATCGATACCACGCGGTTATTTTCGACTGGGACGGCACCCTCGTCGACAGCCATCCCCTCAACTTCCGCGCACTGAGTAGCGCGTGCACTCAATGGGGACTTCGCCTAGATCAAAAGTTTTACAATGCCAGAATCGGCACCTCAGGGGCCGAATTGATTGCTGAGCTTTCCACAGTTGCTGGCATCCCGGTGGCAATCGAACAGATTGTTGCCCACTGTCTTGATAACATCATTGATGGTATCGCCGGTCTCGACACCTATCAACCGGTTGTGGACCTCGCCAGAACCTTGCACCAGCGCCTACCGGTTGCGATAGCGTCGGGCGGAGCCCGCAGGGTGGTAGAGGCGGGGCTGGCCGTCACCAACCTACAAGACCTATTCGACCCAGTCATCACCGGCGAGGACGCCCGGCACGGCAAACCCGCTCCAGATCTTTTCCTTATCACCGCACAACAGTTGGGCGTCTCGCCCGCCGCATGCCTAGTGTACGAGGACTCCGCCGAGGGCATCCAGGCAGCCAAAGCCGCCGGCATGCACGTCGTGGACGTCAACTGCTTCCGACGCTCGGCGATGACCAGCTGATCGCTTCATGCCGCTACGAGACATTAGAGAGCAATTATCAATGGGCGGGGCTTGTCCCGATAGCGCCCCTCACCCGCAGCGGCCTCCGTTTGGGCTGCATGTCGAACCGGGCAGAAACGCCGGACGAATACCTCGCCTCCGAACACATCAGCAACACCCAAGACGCACTGCTTGAGGCTGCTCGATCGGTCTCGCATCGCCCGTGCGTCGAGGTCACAAATCAGAGCCGGCAACTCCGACCGAACCACTCGGACGTTACGCCTGCGCAGAGCCCCCCAGGAGCGCTTCGTTCGGAACGCGTGGATGATCAACTTCGACCACGGCGTCGCAGGACCCACGAAACCTCGGCCGCTCCGCCAAGGGGCGCCTACCTACGCGTATTACTCGGTTGCTCTACTCAACGCTCGAAGGTGAGCAGCGGAACGTCGAATAGCGCCGGGTTCCGCGGCCGGATGATTGACGGCTCGAGTACCTCGACCAGCAGCATTTCCGTGAGGAACAGCACGCGGGCTGCGAGGAGGTGGCTGGTGTGTGCGGTTGCTGAGTGTTCTTTCAAGCCGACGGAGACGTGGATGTGCGGGAGGATTCGGTCTTCGGCGGGGTCGTAGGCGATGGTGCCGCAGCCCATCGCTTCGACGTTGGCGAGCTGGACCTTGGACCACACCGGCGCGTCTGGGTTTTCGAGTCGCTCGCACGTTCCGACGATGTCGACGGTGCGGAAGCCGGCCAGGAACATGGGGATATAGCCGGCGCGGATGCCCTCGGCGCGACATAGTTCCTCAAGGGCGGTGAAGAAGTCCTCGCCGTGGTCGAAGGTGACACCGATCGTCCTGCCCGTGGTCAGGGCAGCGGCCCGAGCCATTCCTACTCCCTTTCGTTCGTGGGTGGGTCGGCGCAGCCGATAGTCGCGAAGGCTTTGGCGATCTCGTCGCGGCCGTGCCCGGCGGCCAGCAGCAGGTGCAGCAGACCGCGTGCCTTGAAGGGATCGAGTGATCCAGCGCTGATCAGTCCTCGTCCGAGGAGGTCGGATTCCGAGCCGGGAAATCCGTACGTGCTGGTGAGCACCGGGCCGGCGCCGATCCGCGAGGCGAGGACAACTGGTTTGACGGCCGCCAGATCCGTCAGGATCTCGACGGTGGCGACAGGGACGTGCCCGACGCCGAAGCCGGCGACGACGAGGCCGTCAACGACGTTGCCGGCTTGGCGCAGGACGGCGCCGTTGTCGCCGAGCACGACCGGTACGACCGCGGTACAGACGTCGGCGGCCGGCTGCGGTTGCAGCGTGAGTGTGTGCCGGATGGGCCTGGTCAGCACGCGGGGGCGGTGTTCGGCAACCAGGCCGACCGGGCCGGTGTCTGGTGAGCGGAACGCGGCCGGGCTCGTGGTGTGGGTCTTGCGGACCCATCGGGCAGCGTGGATTTCGTCGTTGAGGACGACCAGACAGCCCATGCCCCGGGTTTCGGCGGCGGCGGCGACGCGGATTGCGGCGAGGAGGTTCGCTGGGCCGTCGGCGCCTGCGAGTTTCGGGTTCCGCATCGCGCCGGTGACTACGAGGGGTGCGTCGCTGGGCCAGAGCAGGTCGAGGGCGAACGCCGTTTCTTCGATGGTGTCGGTCCCCTGCGTGACCACGATGCCGTCCGCGCCTGCGTCGATCGCGTGGCTTGCTGCGGCGTTCAGCGCGATCAGGTCGTCGAAGGTCAGTGACGCGCCGGGGAGCTGGCGGAAGTCGTGCACGGTGATGTCGGCGCCAGTGTCGGCCAGGCCGGGTACGGCGGCGACCAGGTCGCTGGCGCTCAGTGTCGGTACAACGCCGGCCTGGTTGTCGCTGGTCATGGCGATTGTGCCGCCGAGCGCGAACACCACCACACGACGGCTCAACGGCTGCCCCACTCGTCAACCTCCTGCTGTCGGTGAATGCACGGAGCCTACGCGAGCTGACTGCTACGGCTGTTGGTGCCCACGGACCTGCGCGAGGTACTTGCAGGCGATCTGCATACCGGCGGTGGACAGCAGCCTGCTTCTGGGTTGGACGAAGCCGTCGACGCCAGCTGAATACATCTGCGCAGCGCGGGCCGTGAACCAGGCCCAGTCGATCTCGAGGTACTCTGCGAGCCGCTGCAGCCGCCCGGCGGCATCATCGGCAGCGACGATGTTGTGCGCGCGGCCGAAGCCGATGGCGTCCTGGTACGCGCTGGCCGTTGCGCTGCAGCTGATGACGTCGCCGTGCCAGCCACGCCCGCTCCGCAGCCAGTTCGCCACGATCACGCCGCCGGTCGGAGTGAGGACGAAACCCTCGACCGCGGCGTAGGCCAGGTCGCCGCAGACCTGGACGGCCACGCCCATGGCTTCCATCAGCGCGGCGGCGAGCAGGAGCAGGGTGCGTTCCGCGGTCGGCCCGAGCACGGGCTCTGGGAGGCAGAACACCCGGGCCATCGGGGTGTTGCGGTCGGCGAAGCGATTGCGCAGACGGCGGAGGTAGTCGAGCTTGTGCTCGAACAACAGCCAGGCGGCGGCCTCCTCGCCCCGCTGTTCCCGGGTCCAGAACAGCGGCGGCCCCGATACCCGATCGAGCTGGCTGCCGATGAACGACGCGCACGCAAAGGAACCCATCCATCCCTCGCTCGTCGCGGTCAGCCCGTCCGCGAGGAGATCAGCGGATCCGTGCGAGGGCGGCGACTGCCGGAGTCGGTCGATCGCATCGGCAAGCGTCCGGTCGTCGTCATGCAGGGCGTCATCGACCGCGCGGGTGGCCCAGAGGATGCCCAGCGCGAAGTCGTCGACGACGTAGGCGGCCGGGATCACGATGCCCTCATTGCCGCTCGGAGGCCGGCGGCGGGCTTCCGCCGCGAAGAAACGCGGCCGTTCGGTGTCGAGGTCCTGCGCGACGAGCACGTCGCCCGGTCTCGCTGCTCGAAGGTCAATCGGCGCGGTGAACACGTTTGCACGTGTCTGTTTGACCAAGGGCGCGTACCAGGCGGTGAGTGAAGTAGCCATGAACAAGCTGCCGGCAGGAAGATCGATGACCCGCCGGTCCGCGCCGTTGCGGTCCGCGGTCGGCGGTAGCGCTGAGGCGACAAACCGATCGAGGGGGTCCGGCATCGACATCGCGGCAGCCGGAGGCGAGGTATTTTTCCGGCGCCGTTCCTGGTCGAGCTGCGGGACCAGGCGCGCGAGCGCATCGCCGGAGTCCAGCGCGTGGTCGCATCGCCGAGCCAGCTCGGCGCCGGGCCAGCGCTCCGCCTTTTCAATTTTGCCGATCAGGTCGCCGCTCGCGTGGACGAGGCGGCCGAGCGCGTTCTGCGACAAGCCGCGCTGCTGGCGCCACCGCCGCAGCTCCGCGCCGAAACGATGGTGTACCGAGACGTCAGGTGTCAGCAGACGTGCAGCCTGGCCCATCCCACCACCTCGAAAGACACAGTGCGTAAGCGTCGAACACGAACTCGATCGTCGGTCGCCGACCGGGTCGGAGCTGCTGGTGACGTCGCGGATGACGTGCGTCCTGATGGACGTCCCCGTGGTCCCTGGCGGCGAACTCCCCGCGACCGTAGTGTCGTGCTCACGACATGTGACATGGAATGACCAAGGTGTCTCCAATCGTCTCCAAACCTCGAAGGCCGCTAGATCATGGACGAGCTCGGCGTCACACTGAGGCGTGCACGCGAGGCTGCTGGCTACTCGCTCGCGCGCATGGCGACGCAATGCGGGTACTCCAAGAGCTACATCGGCAACGCAGAGACCGGACAGCGGGCGGTCACGCCCGGCCTGATCCGGGCTTACGAGCGCGTATTGGGTGACGACTTGAACCGGCGAAATCTCCTGATCGGCGCGTTGTCCCTCCTGGCCGCCGACGGCATCCCCGACGACGCGACCAGCATCGCCGCGGCGGTACGCGCCGAGCAGCACCACCCGCTCGCCTCCGCGCAGACATCGCACGCCGTCGACAAGACCATCGCCGCCATGGTCGCCGCGGACACGCCCAGCGTCGCCACGCTGACGAAATGGACCCGAGTCGGCCACCCTGTGTTGCGCGTGAACGCCGCCGGCATCCTCGCCAAGATCGGATCGCCGCTCCTCGATGCGCAGGTCGCCCGTCACCTCGCCGCCGACGCGCAAGCCCGAGACCTCTACCTGACCGCGGTCGCCGCCCGGGTACTGGCGATCCCCTGGGACGAGGGACGCAGGATCGCCAACGGCAGTCAACTCGAAGACGGTCAGCTCGCAGCACTCGGCGCCGAGGCCGGCAACCCCACTGACGCCGGGGCCCGCTGGTGCTCGATCGTCCTGCTGGCCCGCATGCGGCCGCACGCTCGCGAGCTCGTCGACGAAGCATTGACGGCCGCCCTGCGCACCGAGACGAGCAGCGAGCATCTGCGAACCATCGGCTTCGTGCTCGCCGGCCTGCACCCGACTATCAACTGAGGAGAAGCTGCTGATGTTCGTCGCCGAGGTCCGTTCGGGCGAGGAAGTCATCGAGTCCATCACCCGGCAGGTCGCCGCCCGGAATATCACGGCCGCTTCGCTGACCGTCATCGGCGCGATCAAGGGTTGCACGATCTCCGTCATGCCGAAAGGCGACGAGACCGACGACATCCTGACCGACTACGACGAGCCGTTCGAGATCACCGGCACCGGCGAGGTCGTCAACGGCGCGGTACACGTGCACGTCTCGGCCGGCGGCGAAGGGCGAACCGTGGTTGGGCACCTGCACCGCGCGACCGTGTCGCACTGGTTCGTTCGGGCCTACGTGACCCCGATCGTCTGATCACGTCGCCCTGACGCTGCCGGCTTCGGGTCTTGCGGCCGGTTTTGGTGCGAACCGGCGTGTCGCCGATCCCATCCGGCGTGTCGGACAATTGCTCGACCCGCAGGTGTGGCAATGCCGTCGCCTCCGCACCATTTGCACGAGTTGTCAACCAGTCCGATAGTTGCCAGCACGAACATCCCTTCATACGGTGCCCACTCCTCCGCGTCGATCCCGCGCAGCGTCCCCAGCTGCAAGAGATCCGCGACAACCTCACTGCACGCATCCTCGAGGCCGAACAACACGGTTGGCTCGGCGAAGCCGAAGGGCTACGAGTCAGCCTCGCCGCAGCCCAAGCCAAGCTCGCTCACCTCGACGAGCGCACCCAACGAGGCACCATCGACCTCGGCATCCCCAACCTTCAGCGAAAACGCCAGCCGTGACTTCGATGCAGACGGATGTCAGCGTGCAGGCGTAGGGCAGAAATAGGTGTTACCTCCCACGTGCACGGCGACAACAGTGGAGACATCGTTGATCTGGACAAGCAGGGCACGACCGACCCGGAAGGTCAGCCGTAGCTCGTCAAACACCGCTGACGGCATCCGCAGCCAATACGGACTGCTTCTGCCTGTCGCAGCGAAATGTCACGCTGTGCTGGTAGACCGAGAGGGTGGACATCGACCCAGCTCTAGTGTCGCGTATCGATCTGGCCGGCTCACTGGACCGTGAGATCGACAAGCCCGCGCGCATGATGCCGCCCAGTTTGGCGATGCGGGCCGTAGCCAGTCGCCGTCCGAAGGCGGTGACCTGGATCGAGAACGTGATCAGCAGCCGGTTCATGCCGTCGCCCGAGGAGACGGTCGTCGTCAGCAAGGCCAATCATGGTGTGCGGCCGGTGGCGCTCTGGGATGTGCCGACCCGAGTCCTGTACGGAGCGCTGGCTGCGCAACTCGACCCCGTCATCCCCGCACCTCCGCGTGGTCGCCAGCACTGGGACGCGTTCAAGCGGGCACCGCTGGACCATCCTGGCGCGTACGTCGTCGCAACGGACATCGCCGCCTGCTACCACTACATCGACCACAACCTGCTCATGGAAGAGCTGCTCGTCCAGACCGGTGACCACGCTGTGATCAACAATCTCGGCGACGTGCTCGTGGCGGCCCAGGGCCGCACCTACAGCCTGCCGCAGCAGTCGAGCGCGAGTGACCTGCTCGCCGAGGCGCTCCTGGACCGCCTTGAACGGGTGCTCATCCGGCGGGGTGTACAGGCGTTCAGGTACAACGACGACTTCAGGTTCATCTGCCGGTCCTGGTCGGACGCCGTCCGCGCGATCGAGATCTTCGCCGAAGAGACGCGCCGCGTCGGCCTGACGATGAACGATCTCAAGACCGTCACCTGGAAACGGTCCACCTATCAGCGCTCGTTGGAAGAGGCCGAAGAGCTCCGCAAGCAGATCGCCGACGAAGCGCGGTACGACCTCACGCTGTTCAGCGATGACCCATACGGCGATGAGGTCGACGTGGAACCCGAGCCTTCCGATGTGGACCGCGAGGCAGCAGCCCGGATCGTCGCACGGTGGGCACGGGTCGGCGCTCGCAGCAGCGTGGGACCCCGGCGGGCCAAAGAACATCGAGCACTGCTGGACCTGCTCCCGTCCACGCTCAGAACCCTGGAAACCGACCCCGCACTGAACCAGGATCTGCTGGGCCACGTCATCCAGATTCTGCGGTTCGCCCGGCACTTGACACCTGCGGCCTGTCGGTACCTCGCCAGCCGCACGGACTCCACTCCCGCGGTCACCGTCTTCAGCAGGCTGCTGAGGTCCGGCGCCTACCTCAACGGCTGGCAGGCGTGGTGGCTCCAGCATGTGCTCGCGGCGCACAACGAGTTCGGGACCGGCGATGACGCCGCACGCAGGATCCGCTGGCTCCAGGACATCCTCAAGGCGGAGACACAACCATTGACGGTGCGCGCGCACGCCGCGCTCAGCCTGGCCCGTCACGCTCACATCAGCGCTCAAGATCTGCTTAGCATGTACGACCGCACCCCGACCGCGGCACGACCGCCGTTGGTCGCCGCGATCGCTCTGGTGAAGCCACCCGGCAACATCCGCAAGGCCGTCACCCAGGACAACCAGCTGCACCGCTGGGTGTACGAGTGGGCTCCCAACCATGCCTAGGGCTTATCTGACGGATCTTGAAGGAGTGCGGTCAGGTTTGGCGCGGAGCCAGATCACGATCGAGGCGACGGTGACCGTTGCCTCGTAACGG